>MNRZ01000015.1 GCA_001916215.1 Clostridium sp. CAG:307_30_263 | reverse complement strand
CAATGATTTTGTTTCTACATTATTATATACGAACGGAATTTACTTTTTCAATGATTTTGTTTCTACTATTCATAGCGGAATTTACTTTTTCAATTAACAGACTAAATTTTTTGTTGAAATATATATTTATTTTTAAAAATAATTAGTGTATAATATTTGTGGTAAAAAAACTATAATATAATTAATTAAGGAGTGTGTTTTTATGCCATATATTACTAATGTCTATGCAAGAGAAGTATTAGACTCTCGTGGAAACCCAACTGTTGAGGTTGAGGTTACAACTGAAAATGGTTCATTTGGACGTGCTTTAGTTCCATCTGGAGCATCAACTGGAGTTCATGAAGCACTTGAGCTTCGTGATGGTGACAAGTCTCGTTACCTAGGAAAGGGTACTACTAAGGCTGTTGCTAATGTTAACGATATTATCGCTGACAAGATTATTGGTCTTGATGTTCGTGATCAATTATTAATTGATAAGACTATGATTGAGCTTGATGGTACAAAGAATAAGTCAAAGCTTGGTGCAAACGCTATGCTTGGTGTTTCAATGGCTTGTGCAAGAGCAGCTGCTGAATACTGTGGTGTTTCACTTTATAATTACTTTGGTGGATTCAATGCAAAACAATTACCTCTACCTATGATGAATATTTTAAATGGTGGAGCTCATGCTGATTTCTGCATCGATTTCCAAGAGATTATGATTTTACCTGCTGGTGCTCCATCATTCAAGGAAGCATTAAGATATGGTGCTGAAGTATTCCATGCTTTAAAGAATATTTTAAAGGCTAAGGGATATAATACAGCTGTTGGTGATGAAGGTGGATATGCTCCAAAATTAACTTCAAATACAGAAGCATTTGAACTTGTTTGTGAAGCTATTAAGGCTGCTGGATTCGTACCTGGTAAGGATATATTCTTAGGTATCGACGTTGCTGCATCTGAATTCTATGATACAGAAACAGGTAAGTATACACTAAAGGCTGATAAGGGTGTATTTACTTCTAAGGAAATGGTTGATAACTACTATATTCCTCTAACTGAGAAGTTCCCAATTAAGACAATCGAAGATGGTCTTGCTGAAGACGACTGGGAAGGCTGGAAGTATTTAACTGAAAAGCTTGGAGATCATGTTCAACTTGTAGGTGATGACCTATTCGTTACTAATACTGAGCGTCTTGAAAAGGGTATCAAGATGGGTGTTGCAAATGCTATCCTTATTAAGGTTAACCAAATTGGTACTTTAACTGAGACTTTTGATGCTATTGAAATGGCTAAGCGTGCTGGTTATACAGCTGTAGTTTCTCACCGTTCTGGTGAAACTGAAGATACTACAATTGCTGATATCGTTGTAGGAACTAATGCTGGTCAAATTAAGACTGGTTCATTAAGCCGTACAGATAGAATTGCTAAGTATAATCAATTATTACGTATTGAAGATCAATTAAATCAATATGGTGAAGCTTCAATTGCTCAATTTAAGGGTCTAAAGAGCTTATACAATATTGAAAAGTAATTAGTTTAATTAATAAGAAAAAGACTAGTTTTGGCTAGTCTTTTTTGTTCGAATTTTGATATTTATATTCTAAAGGGGTTATATTATAGAATTTTTTGAATGTTTCGCTAAAATAAGAAGAACTATTAAATCCCACTATTTCACTTATCTGGGTAATATTTGCTTCACTTGAATTTAAAAGTTCAATTGCTTTTTCAATTCTTAATTTGGTTAAATATTCTGTAAAAGTAGTATGAAGCTCATTCTTAAAGAGTTTACAAATTTCACTTCTACAAATTCCAAGCTCTTTAGCTAAAAGGTCAATTTTAATTTTTTGATTATAATTGTCATTAATAAAATCAAGAATTTTTTTAACCTTAAAATTATTAATAGCCGAAGAACTAGTAATTAAATTAATATCAATATTTTGATAGACATTTTCATAAATTGAAAATAAATTTTTGATTATTTTTATCTCGTAAATCTTTGATTTAGAATCGGAATTTAATATTTCTTTAATGTATGGTGCATAAGTATTATCAAGAATTAAATTATGATAGGGACAATTATTAAAAAATTTATTTTTAATGATTGAATCATCAAAGCCATACATAATTTTGGGATTAAATAAAATGGCATGCCAAACACATTCTTCAATCATATTTGTACCATGAAGCTCTAATGAATTTATAAGCATTGCTTCGTTTTCTTTTAAAGTATATTTTTTTTCATTAACAACAACCTCAAGAGAACCACTATCAATATATATTATTTCAATTTCGGGATGCCAATGCAAGGAAATATATTGTAATTTATTTTTTGAAAAATGATTTTTATAAATTGCAAAAGGAAAATTATGATTTCCATGGCGACGTAATTCATATAAATTTTCGGCTATTTGATTTTCATTTTTGTCCATAAAAACCTCCAATAATTATAAAAAATACTAAATATTTATTATATATTGTATATATATTATACAATAGCTAGATAATATATGTAAACTTTAAATTAAGTGAGTTGTGATAAAAATTAAAAAAACAGACTTGATATGTATATCAGTTTATGATAAAATTATAGTATATGGAAATTCGATAATGGAGGTATTCCCTATGCATGTTATAGATTGGTTTATATTAGTAATTTCATTATTTTTAATCGTTATTGTTATGATGCAAAATTCAAAGGATGATATTAATGACGCTTTTAGTGGAAGTAAGACAGATTTATTTAAAAATCAAAAAACACGTGGTATTGATTTAGTTCTTGAGCGTGCTACTTTAGTTCTTGCAGTTGCATTCTTTGTTTTAATTATTATTGCGGCTTGCATTTATATGTAATTTATAAGGATTTCATAATGAAATCCTTGTTTTTTTAGGAGGAGCTTATATGAAGGAAGAAATATTAGAGGCTTTGTCTAAGCCTTATGTTCATACGATAAAAGATATTAATAAAGCGACTGGTATAAAAAGAATTGATGTAGAAGATATACTTACAGTTTTAAAAAAAGATGGTTATGTTTATAAATTTGATAATCGTTATTATTTAAGAAAAAAAGGTGTTATCCAAATAAAAGATCGAGGATTTGGGTTTATTCATGTTGATGGAGAAGATGCCGATTATTATGTAGATGCCTTTAATACTAAGGATGCTGCAAATGGTGATATCGTTGATTTTTATGTTTTACCTAAAACGTCTGATGATTTTTTAGATAATGCTTGTGTAATTTCGGTTCTTGAAAGAAAGAATACCCATGTATTTGGCAAATTAATTGAAAAAAAGAATAAAAAAGGTACATTTTATTTTGTTGCAAGTCATGATGCATCTTATGATGTAAAGTGCTTTATTAAAGAAGAAGATCTTAATAATGCTGTTCCTGGCGCGATTGTTAGTGCTAAAATTACTAAATATTTAAGTGATGCTGTAACAGAGGGATATATTGAAAAAATATTAGGATATGAAAATGATCCAGGAATTGATATATCCCTAATAGCTGAAAAATATTCTTTTTATAAAGAGTTTCCAGAACCTGTTAATGAAGAGCTTTCATCAATTCCTAATTCAGTTGATGTTAGTTTATATCCTAATCGTAAGGATTTTAGAAATGAATTAATTATTACGATTGATGGTGATGATTCTAAAGATTTTGATGATGCAGTATCTGTTAAAAGACTTTCTAATGGTAATTTTTATTTAGGTGTTTATATCGCAGATGTAACTGAATATGTTAAGGAAGGTCATCCTCTTGATGAAGAGGCTTTATTTAGAGCAACATCTGTTTATTTGGCTGATCGTGTTATTCCTATGCTACCTCAAAAGCTATCAAATGGTATTTGTTCATTAAATGAGGGTGTTGATCGTTTAGTGCTTGCTTGCGAGATGGAATTTAATTTAAAGGGTAAGCTTTTAAATTATGAAATAAATGAAGGAATAATTAAAAGTACTCACCGTATGACATATAACAATGTCAATAAGATGCTTAATAATGATGAAGAGGTAATAAAAAAATATCAAGACATTTATCCAATGATATTAGATATGATATCTCTATCTGATATTTTAAGAGGCTTAAGGGTTAAAAAAGGTGCAATTGATTTTGAGGTTCCTGAATATAAGGCAACCCTTGATAAGGATGGAAAGCCTATTTCATTTGAGCTTCGTACAAGAGATAAGGCTGAGATGCTAATTGAGGATTTTATGCTAGCAGCAAATGAAACAGTTGCTTATCATATGTCAATTTCAAATTTGCCTTGTGTTTATCGCGTTCATGAAAATCCTAAGCTTGAAGCTGTAAAAAAAGTTTTTGATATGATAAAAACAACTGGATTAAAGGTTATTGTTCCTAAAAATAAAATTTTGCCAAAAGATATTCAAAAGGCAATGAATCTTGTAAAAGAAGATAAAAAAGAATCCTATAGTGTTATAAATCAAATGATGCTAAGGGCGATGGCAAAGGCTAAATACAGTGAGAAAAATTTAGGACATTATGGTCTTGCGATGGATTATTATTGTCATTTTACATCACCAATTAGAAGATATCCAGATCTTATGGTACATCGTTTAATAAAATCATTAATTTTATATCCAGATAATTTTGAAGAAAAATATGCTCATTATACTGATATTGTTCACGACATAAGCGTTCAATCATCAGTTAAAGAACGTGAAGCAATTGATTGTGAGCGCGAGGTAATGGATATGCTAATGGCAAGTTATATGGAAGAGCGTATTGGTGAGGAATTTGAAGGTACGATTGATTCAATAACTAAATTTGGTATGTTTGTTTTACTTGATAATGGTGTTGAGGGATTAATTCATATTTCTAATTTAGATGGTTACTTTAATTTTAATGAGGCTAATATGACATTAGAATCTGCAGCTAAGACTTATCATATTGGTGATAAGGTTAATGTAATTAATATTAACGCATCTAAAAAACAAAGAAAGATTGATTTTATTTTAAAAGAAGATTACGATAAAATGACAGGTGTTACTGATGCAAAATAATATGGTATGTGAAAATAGAAAGGCACGTCATGATTATTTTATTGAAGATACGATTGAAGCAGGAATAAAGCTTACTGGTACTGAAATAAAGTCGATTCGTGCTCATAAGGTTAATATTAATGATGCTTATGTAATGATTAGAAATAATAAAGTAGAAATAATAAATATGCATATTGCTAAATATGATATGGGTACTATTTTTAATCATGATGAAACAAGAACAAGGGAGCTTTTACTTCATAAAAGAGAAATAATTAAGCTCCAAAATAGAATTAAGCTTGATGGAATGACCTTAATCCCTTTAGGCTTATATTTTAAAGGAAGTCTTTTAAAGGTAAGCCTTGGAGTATGTAAGGGTAAGAATTTAAGAGATAAACGTGAGGCTTTAAAAGAAGCAGATGCTAAGCGTCACATTGAAAAGACTATGAAAGAGATAAATCGTTATTGATTTTTCTCTTTTTTTAATTTATAATTATCATGTATGGGCCAGTTTTGGATTCGCCAGGATTAATGAATATTTGTAAGCATGTCATGGTTACGCATGTAAAAACGTCGAGGTTAAATTAACCGCAAACACAAATTTATTCGCTCGCAGCAATGCTAGCGTACAATTAGCTTGCTAATTTAATCAAGCTCGTCTCCTAGCTATTTTCCTATGGTAGTTAGCTAGACGTTTATTAAGTAGGATATATTTTAAGGCTGCCACCTTAAGTCTTAGAATGAATTTAGTAAGGTTAGTTTATATTATGTTTGCCTTGTAGCAAGATATAAATGAAATTAATTACAAAGCTAAGCATGTAGAAAGCGAAGGCTAGTTAGTTTTGTACCGGGGTTCGAGTCCCCGCCGGTCCACCATAATAGAAATTAATGCTTTGATACAGTAAAAACACTGTTTCAAGGCTTTTTTTATGTTTAAAAAAGCTATTTTTGGTATTTTTGACTAATTTTTATCATTTTAAGGCTTTAAATTTAAAGCTTTTAAGATATTTAGTGTGTTTGAAAATCAACTGTAAAAACGAAAGGTACCTACTGTAAAACGATAGGTTTTTAATTTGAAAAAATTGGGCTTAAAATAGCGACAAAGTAATAAAAAAATGGTATAATTTCTACAAGATTATAGAAAAATGTGGATGAGATTTTTGTGAATAGTAATTAGGCTGGGAAACTGGTAAATATGTTCCAACTATTAAAGCAAGAAGAAAATTACAACCATATTTTAAAAAGTATAATATTGAGGTGGATGAATAATGGAGATTGCAAACCTAGTTATATCAATTCTTTCTTTAATAGCTACAATTGCTATAGCTTTGGTGTTTTTTTCGTACAAATATGTGCTGGATGCCATCATAAAATACAGTTTTATGATATAATTTATTAAAGAGTAAATCTTTTCTTTTTGTTTATGAATTATATTTTTGTGAAAGAAGGTGTAATGCAATGAAAAAAATAGGTTCGTTTTTTGTTACTTTAGGAATAATGTTAGTTATGATTTTCAGCTTAGTAGGTTGTGGAAACGATGCTAAGCCAACATCTTATTATATAAATAATGAAGGAAACTTAATTGTTGTTTTAGATGATGGAAAAGAGAATGATTTAGGTGAATGGGGAGAGGATATAATTCTTTCTTTGGGTGAGATAACTGTTAGCTCAGATGGCTATTATGTTATAAATGGTGTTAAAACAAAAATATCTCAAGAAAAGCCTGTATCATACTATTTGGATTCAAATAATAATTTAATTGCAAAATATGCAGATGAATCAACTAAAAATTTAGGACAATTTGGTAAGAATTTAATTGAATCACTAAGTACCGTAGAAGTAGATGGTTTAGGATTTTATGTAATAAATGGTGTTAAAACTGATATTACAACTAAGATTCCTGATTTCTATACAATTAATAATAATGGGCATTTAATTGTTACATATTTAGATGGCTCGACAGCTGATTTAGGGTTGATAGGTGATTCTTTAGTAAACGGTGTTTCAAGCGTTGAAATATCAGAAGATGGATTTTATATAATTAATGGAATAAAAACTGATATTGTTGCGATAGATGTTTATACTGTGTCTTTTAACACAGGATATTCTGCAACTGTTGTATCACAAATAATTAAAGATGGTTATAAAGTTGAGAAACCTACACTAGATAGAATTGGTTATACACTTGATGGATGGTATTGTAATAATGAGGAATGGCACTTTAATTCTGATGTTGTAAAAAATGACATGACATTGAGTGCAAAATGGACAGCAAATGAATATACAGTTGATTTTGTTAATGAAATGGGAACTAACCCTGTTTCAATTAATGTTGCTTTTGATTCAAATGTTACATTACCTACAGTTGATGAAGTAGATGGTTATACTTTTGCTGGTTGGTATTATAATTCTCAAGTTGTTAATAATGGTAAATGGTCAATAGCAACTAATGCAACATTGACAGCCAAGTGGACAGCAAATGAATATACAATAACACTAGATCCAGGTGCTGGCTCTGTATCAAAAGCAACAGTAAATGTCACTTATGATGAAGATTTCACATTACCAGTTCCTACAAATGATTATGGTGTTTTCACTGGTTGGTTATATAATGATGAACCTATAACAGATTCAACTGGACATTCGTTAACTAAATGGAATTTCACTAGTGATATTACATTGACAGTTGATTGGACAGTAAAAATTTATACAGTTGAAGATTTGTTAAAGATGGGAACATATCTAAATGGTGATTTTATTTTAATGAATGACATTGATTTATCTGGGGTAAATTGGAATCCAATCGGAATAAATAGCGCACCATTTACTGGACATTTAGATGGTAATGGTCATAAAATATCAAACTTAACGATTGATACAAGTAATTACACAAATAGAAGTTCGTTTGGACTTTTTGGTTATATTTCATTTGCAACTTTTGAAGATTTAGTTATTGAAGATTTTGAGTTTACTTCTGAAAATATAGAGAAAACATATTATGTTGGAGCTTTAGCAGGAATTGATTTGACTGATTTATCTTCAAGTACTAATGAAGAACCTTTGATTAAGGGAATTACAACAAGTGGTTCATATGTTGTAGCTAAGCAAAGCTCTTCATATCCAGTGTATGCAGGTGGATTATTCGGTAAAGTTAGCTTTGAAATAATCTCAAATTGTAAGAATTTTATAGGCATCACTAACGCATCATATGCAGGTGGTTTAGTAGGTACTGCTACAAAAATGATGTATGCATTAAATTCATCAAATGAAGGTCAAATTAATTCGACATTATATGCAGGTGGTTTACTTGGTAAATGTGGTACAGCCTTCTATGCTTCTGAAAGTTCAAATAAAGCTGATATCACTTCAGTTCAGGCTGCAGGCGGTTTAGTAGGTTCAGTTGATTATTATGCTGTTATTACACTTTGCTATAACACAGGTAACATTACTAGTACTACAGACAATACTTTCTTAGGTGCGGGCGGATTAATAGGCTGTTGTTATTCTACAGGTGGAGAGGCTTTGCCTTCTGTCGAAATAAGCGAAAGCTATAATCGTGGAAATATTTCAGCACCATGCGCGGGCGGTTTATTAGGTGTAACATATGAGATAAAATTAACAAACGTATACAATGCAGGAAGTGTTTCAGGAAATAAATATTCAGGAAGTATATTTGCATATAGTTCTGTTGGCTCAGTAAAACAATGCTTAGGATCAGGTTCCGTTTCTGGATCGGCTGTCAAATCAACTATAGGATATGGTTTAACTAATGTTACATTTACAGATTGTTACCATACATTTAGTTCAACAAGCAATTTTGGTAAAGTAACAGGTACTTATATATCAAGTAAGTATGGTTCTACAACTTATACTGACAATATGTTCTGGAAAGCATATAATGAAAGTACTGGCAAAGGTAGCTGGATTTTTAGTGATAATGATTATCCAAAATTATTCTGGGAATAATAAATGATGAAAAAAAGATATTATAAAAAAGTATGTGGAATGGTTGGCTTTGTAGTCAACCTTTCTCAAATGATTGAATATAACTTAGCTAATATACTCGCATTAAATGAAATTTTAGTAGCTTTTGATAAAGAAGATTCTATGTACGAGTTTGAATATGCTGAATTATTAAGAAAAACTGATGATTGGTATAAAAAAATGGATAGACTTGAGCTTGGCAAGCTTTTAGAAAACATAAAGTCTAGAACGGATTTTAAAAAGGAATTTATAGATTTCCTTATTGAAATTAGAACAGAAAGAAATTTCTTTGTGCATAACGTCTTTAAAGATGATTTATTTACTAAGGCCTTTCAAGATAATCCAAAACAATATATACCTCGTTTACAGGAATTAATAGCAAAGATGCATGCTGCAAATGATGAACTAGTAAAAATATTTGCAGAGATGAAAAAAGAAGTAAAGATGATTTATTAGGGGTGCTAAATTTTTACACGATTTGAGTAAGGGTGCTAAAATTTTTACACGATTACAAGGTAGGGTGCTAAAATTGTATTAAAACATTTCTACTTTGACATAAAAGAACTAGAATTGTGATACGAGAAATCTGTCACAATTTTTTTATTTTTAGGAGTAAAAAAGGTAAAATCACCAGAGTTCGATACCGTACAATAAGAAATTCACCGTATTTTTAGCATCGTTTTTATCATAATAAATAAAATCATCAGTTTAGGGGGTTGCATTTTTTTATGCCAAAAATAGAGGGGGTTGCATCGCAAAAGGTAGGGGGTGCATTTTGAAAATGTACAAGAAGGTTTTAGCAATATAAATATATAAAAGATAAATTAATTAAATATGAGCTTATAAAATAGTTTTAATAGATAGTAATTTTGCTAGGGATGATAGTTTGAAAATTTTAATGGGGAAGTTTAACTAAAAAAGAAATATATTTTTAAATAAAAAAAGGCTGTGAAGCATAGGTTAGATTCACAGTCTTTTTTATTTCTATGTAATAGGAGCAGGATTGAAAACACACAAGAAATTCTTAAGTCCATGCTTTTCTGCATTAGATTTTTTAATTCCACTACATACATCAAGAATTTCATTAAATAGTAATGTTCCAATATCCTTTATTGTTGCATCACCGGTTGCGATAGGACCAGCATTGACATCAATGATGTCATCCCACATTTCCTTCATTTCATTTCTAGTACAAACCTTAATTACAGGGGCAATTGCAAGTCCATAAGGAGTACCACGTCCTGTAATAAATACTTGAAGTGTAATACCAGAAGCTAATTGACAAGGGCCACAAACAATATCAGAAGCAGGAGTAGATGCATAAATTAAGCCACTCTTTGTAGGCTTTTCACCAGGTGATAATACCTCAACAATTGGAGCAGTACCTGATTTTGCAATAGAACCCATAGCCTTTTCTACAATGTTAGAAAGTCCACCTTTTTTATTACCTGGTGTTGGGTTTGCAGAACGGTCAACATTTCCATTCTTTAAATAATTATCATACCATTTCATTTCACGTGCAAGTTTATCACAAGCTTCTTTAGAAACAGTACGCTCAGCGATGAAATGAACTCCATCACGAACTTCAGTTACTTCACTAAACATAACTGTAGCGCCAGCTGCAACAAGCATATCAGAGGCATATCCTGCTGAAGGATTACCTGTAACACCACTAAATGCATCAGAACCACCACATTGCATTCCTATGCAAAGCTTAGAAAGAGGTAACTCTTTTCTTACTCTTTGGTTAAGCTTTTTAAGCTTTTCTTCCGCCATCTCACAAATTTTCTTCATCATATTATCGAAACCTTTAATGTCTTGAAGAACAATCACATTTTCAGGCTTAATATCAGCCTCATCTAATAATTTTTCAACAGTAAGCTTTTCACATCCTAAAGATACAACCATTACTTCACCACCAAAATTTGGATGATGAACTAAATTTTTTAATGATCTAATAGGAATTACAGCTTCAGGTGCGTTAATCGCAACACCACAGCCGTATGCATGATTAATTGCGACTACATCATCAACATTAGGATACTTTGGAAGAATTTCTTTTTTGATTTTTTCAACTGCTACATCTAGTACACCAGATACGCATTGAACAGTAGTAGAAATACCTAAAATGTTTCTTGTACCAGCGTATTTCTCACCTGGTATTTCATATCCTAAGAAGGTTTTTCTTGGGGCCTCAGGCAAAACTACATCAACCTTTTTACCCCACTCCATGTCATCAAGAGATGGTGGTGTAGGAAGATCTAGCATAAATTCGTTTATCCAAGAGCCCTTAGGAATAAGGTCTTTTGCATAGCCAAGTACAACACCATATCTAATAATTTCAGCACCTTTTTTTATGTCAGTCAAAGCTATTTTATGACCTTGAGGAATAATAGTTTTAGTGACTATTCCATCCATTATTTCAGTGCCTTCTTTAATTTCCTTAATGGCAATCGCAACATTATCATTATCTTTTATTTTAATGTATAATGGCTTCATTAATTTCACTCCTTTTCTAAAATTTGTTTTATATATCTAAGGCTTGATTCCATTTTATCTTTAGGAACACCCTCAAATATCAAGTTAGCATCGGGAATATTTTGTTTAACTTTTTCAACGATATATTCTAGATCCATTAATCCTTCACCAAGACCAACCTTAAGAAGAGGTTTCTCATCCATTGTAAAGTCCTTTAGGTGAATATTTTTGATTTTATTTCCAAATAGTTCAATACATTCATCAATTATATGATGTTGATATTCCTTACTATAATTTTGTTCATTTAAATAGTTATATACATCAACCGTTACAAATACATGTCCATTATCAATTGAATCTACTAGTCGCTTTAATTGCTTAGGACAGTACATGCAATGTCCATCTGCGCCTTCAATTGAAAGATTAGAATTTACTTCCTTAGCATATATGGCAAGCTCTTTAAATATATTTTTTACAATTTCAAAGGCTTCCTCTGTTCTATTTAAAGGATTATAAGTCCATTTATCATCATTATATGATCCGGTTTCACTACCAATGTATTTTGTATTGAAAAAGTGAGAGTAGTCAAGGTGCATTTTAAATTTACTAATATTGCGCTTAACAAGCTCCTTATTAGAATGAACTGGGTTGAAATAAGAACCAATTAAAGGAATTTCAAGACCTTCATCTAAAAATGTTTTGGCAATTTCTTTAGCACGAGCTTCACTTAACTCTCCAGGCCATGCTGTTTCACCTTCAATGGCCTTGTTAATCGCAAGCTGAAGTCCATCAAAGCCTAATGCCTTTATTTCCTTAGCTAATGTAGGTGCGTCCTTTTTACCTAAATCCTGTGCTCTTACAAAAATTTTCATATTATTCTCCTTTGATATTTTTAATTAATCTTATTATATGATCCATTTGAGCTTCTAAATTTTCTTTAGAATAAGCTTTAGACTCTTTAAAATCCATAGCTTGCTGATTAATACTCATAATAGTTGTGACACCCATATCGTATACCTTATCAGGAACATCACCAATTGCTCCACATAAGGCAATAACAGGAACATTTTGGCGTTTAGCACGTGTTGCAATACCTGATATAACCTTACCATCGACTGATTGGCTATCAATTTTTCCTTCACCAGTAAAAATAAAATCAGCATCTTTGATTTTAGAATCAAAATCAAATAAATCTAATATAGTATTTATTCCGGAAGTAAGTTTTCCACCAAAGAATGCGATAATTCCTGCACCCATTCCGCCAGCAGCGCCACTTCCTTCAATAGAAGAAACATCTATATTTAATTTCTCCTTTATTATATTAGATAATAAAATTAAATTTTTATCAAGTTTTTTTACTAAATTTTTATTTGCACCCTTTTGTGGAGCAAATACATAGGCGGCACCATGCTCGCCATAAAGAGGATTTGTAATATCACACATTGCACATATTTCAACATTACCAATTGTTTTTTTTATGTCAGTTAAATCAATATTTGTAATTTCACCAAATTCTAAAGGAGAAGGAAAAAAATCTTCATTATCCTTATTATAAAATTTAGCACCCATTGCTATAGCAGCACCAACACCCATATCATTAGTACAGCTACCACCAAGTCCTAAAATAATTTTTTTAGCACCATTTTTAATCGCATCTAAGATTACGCTACCAACTCCATAAGTAGTAGCATGAGATGGATCTAAATGATCAGGTATTGTAATACCAGCACAAGAAGCCATTTCAATGATAGCTGTATTTTCCTTCATACCATAATATACCTTTAGCTTTTCGCCAAAAGGACCAGTTGATTTACAATAGATTTTTTCGCCACCAATACCTCTTAATACAGCATCAACACTACCTTCACCACCATCTGCGATAGGAAGTTCTTCAACAATAGCGCTTGGATAATGCTTTAAAATGTTATTTTTCATTATTGTTGAAGCTTCAAGAGCTGAAATAGTTCCTTTAAATGAATCAGGAGCTAAGACAAATTTCATAAAATCACCTCCGCTATACATTATATATTATACATATATAAAATTGAAAATCTATTGATTAAGTAGCGAAATTTATTATAAAAAGGAAAAAAGTTTAATTTCAAAGAAAAATATTGAAATGAATTAATACTAAAAATGAAATGTTTTTAAATATAAATATCTGATTTTGAAATGAAATGAAATAAATTTTAGAAATATATAAAACTTTTTTGATGTTTGTAAGCTTTGTCAATTGTCTTGAAATGAAAATGCTTATATAATATGGTTAGAACAACTAAGGAGGACATTTATATGAAGGTTGGATTTATCGGACTTGGAATCATGGGAAAACCTATGAGCAAGAATTTATTAAAAAAAGGACATGATCTTGTAGTATGTAGTCATGGTGAGGATGCAGTAAATGAGCTTGTAGCACTTGGTGCTAAGAAAGCAGCAAATGGTAGCGAGGTTGCTAAAGAATGTAGCGTTATTATTACAATGCTTCCAAATTCACCTCAAGTACGTGATGTATGTTTAGGTAAGGGTGGTATTATTGAAGCAGCTAAACCTGGTACAGTTGTAATTGATATGTCAAGTATTGATCCCGTTGAAACAAGAAGTATTGGTGCTGAACTTGAAAAGAAGGGTATTGAATTAATGGATTGCCCCGTATCTGGTGGTGAACCTAAAGCTATTGATGGAACAATTTCTGTAATGGCTGGAGGAAGAAAGGAAACTTTCGATAAATATTATGATTTAATTATGTGTATGGCTGGTAGTGCTGTTTATGTTGGACCTCTTGGAAGTGGAAATATTACAAAGCTTGCTAACCAAATTATTGTTGCATGTAACATTGCAGCTGTAGGTGAAGCTTTAACATTCGCAACAAAATCAGGTGCTGATCCTGAGCTTGTTTATAAGGCAATTCGTGGAGGACTTGCTGGTTCAACTGTTCTTGACGCTAAGGCTCCAATGATGCTTGATAGAAACTTTAAGCCAGGCTTCAGAATTGAATTACATATTAAGGATTTAAATAATGCCTTAAATGCAGCTCACGCAGTTGCATCTCCAACTCCACTTACTGCTAATGTGATGGAAATGATGACTTATTTAAAGGCTGATGGATATTCAAAGGAAGACCATTCAAGCTTAGTTAAGTACTATGAAAAGCTTGCTGGTGTTGAGGTAAAGCGTCATGAGTAATTATTTTACACCTACAGGAATTATTCCCCCAATTATTACTCCTCTTACCGATGAAGGTGAAGTAAATTACCCTGTTTTAAGACAAATGGTTAATCATTTAATTGATAGCGGTGTTCATGGTCTTTTCCCTTTAGGAACAACAGGTGAATTTTACGCTTTTGATGATGAAACATATCGTAAAATAATTGAAACTGTCAAAGACGAAGCTAGAGGTAGAGTTAAAATCTACGCAGGATGTAATCACATAACTACAAGAGGCGCTATTAAGCTTGTAAAGATTTGTGAAGAAATCGGTGTTGATGCTGTTTCTGTTTTAACTCCTATGTTTGTATCACAAACACAAGATGAAGTATATAAATACTTTAAAACGATAGCCCAAAATACTACATTACCTATTATTATGTACAATAATAAGCCAAAGACTAATGTTACCATAACACCAGAAACTTGTGCCAAGCTAGCTCTAATTCCTAATATTATTGCTATAAAGGATTCAACAGGCGATATGACTAATACAGCTGAATATATCCGCCTTACAAGAGATATTGAAGATTTCCATGTTCTTGTAGGAAGAGATACATTAATTTATGCTGGTTTAATGTATGGCGCTTCAGGTTCTATTTCTTCATGTGCAAATGTTGCACCAAAGGTAGCAGTAGCTATTTATGAAAACTATATTAAAGGCGATTATAAAAAAGCATTAGAGGCTCAATTCGAGCTTGCTCCATTAAGAATTGCTTGTGGTATGGGTACATTCCCTGCTGTAATTAAGGAAGGACTTGTTCAACAAGGAATTCCTGTTGGAAAATGCTTAGATCCAATTTCTGAGCTTACTGAGGCTGAAAAACAAAAATTACATGAAATTCTTCATAAGATGAATTTAGTGTAAAAATATAAAAAAAGAAAAACTAGACCAAAATCTAGTTTTTTTGTTCGTTATTTTCATATCTTTTAAGAATTAATAAAAATTTTAAATAAATAGCATCGTTAAATTCTCTAATATCAAGTCCAATTAAATTTTTAATTTTATCAATTCTATATACAAGCGTATTTCTATGAATATAAAGGTCTTTGGCTGCATCTGTTAAATGCAAATTTCGACTAAAAATGGTATTGATTGTCTCAAGCATATCAAGATTAAGATTGTTAAGCTTTTGATAATAAGAAGAACTATATATACGTTCCTTTTCAGCTTTGCTTAGATTGCTTACAACCTCTTCAAGTCTTAGATTAGAATAGTAGGTTGTAAAATCAAGATTATAGGTTCTTGAAATAAAAATTGCTTCCTTAGCCTCTTGATAGGATTTTGAAATTGAATTAATAGGATAACTGTTTCCAACACCAATATTTAAGATGATTTTGTCTTTCTTTTTTAAATAATAAATATCAGATATTATTTTATCATCAAGTGTATAATCAATAATACTTATATGAAGAGGAGAATGAGTAATTAAAAAATAGTTTTTAGAGTCAATAATATAGGATTTAAGCTTATCGATAAATAATGAAGCTTTATCATGAAATTCAATATCTATTACCCTTACAACATCATTTTTGAGATTATATAGTTTGAAAAAATCTTCTAGTTTATAAGAATCTATTTTAGAATTGAGAAGTTCAAAAAGAAATGTATTTATATTATTATTTAGGTCATCTGATTTAATATAATCACTTAAAAATTGACATAATAAGGAAATTTCTGGTTTATTAAAATCTTTATTAAGGGATAAATAATAATTTTTCCAAATAGGTATAATTACATCATTATTACAATAGAAGGTGGTATTAATGATTTCACTAACAGGGTATTTATAAGAAATATTTATGTAATTTGAAGAATAAATTACAGTGTATGACTCATCAAGCATATTAAGGTCAGTATTAAAATATTTTTTGTAATTAGAAAGAATTTCATTATAGTTCATTATTATCACCTAAAAAATTATAGCATATAATAATTTTTTTTAAAATGATAATCTATTTTTAAACAATTTCTTTAAGCTTTAATCTTAAAAAAGTTCCTTGAAAAACATTATTTCAAGTGATATAAATATAGTATAAAAGAATTTAAGGAGTTGTAATCATGGCTAAGATTTTAGTAGTTGTTCCTAAAGAGTATTTACGTGATATAGCATTAGATGCAATCAAAACATTAGAGGTTAATGCGGATGTTATCTTATCTGATGTTATGAGTATGGATGAAGTTATTCAAAAAATAACTAAAAGTAAAGCTAAAATTGTCGTAGCAAGAGGATATCAAGCAACTTATTTAGAAGAAAATACACCATTTACAATTGTTCCAATTTGTCTTACTTCAAATGAAATAGCTTTACTAATTAAAAAGGCTTGTGAAATAGCCCAAAAGAAAAGGCCAAATATAACTCTTTTTGGATATAAAAATACCTTCGGTGATATTTCTCATCTAGATGAGGTTTTTGATGCTAATATTAAACTTGAGATGCTAAATGATGATGAAAGCATTAAGCTTGAAGAAGCTAAAAGAGATATGGTTGATGTTGTTATAGGTGGAAATAAAGTTGTTCGTCTTGCTAAAGAGAAAAATATGGAAGCTATTTTCTGCGATTCATCAATTGATTCAATAATAAATGCATTAAAAACAGCTAAGAATATGTCATTTACCATTGATAATGAATTAAAGAATTATCCGCAATTTAACACTTTACTTGACGTATCATTTAATCAAATATATCAATTAAATCGTATGCATCAAATAGAGCTTGCCAATAAAAGTGCTCAAAACTACATTGGATATGACATTATAGGTAAAAATATAGAAGATGTATTTGATAGTATAGATATAAAAGTTATAGATGAAATGTTTTTAAGAAAATTAGAAATTTATCAAGGTGTCTTAGAATATCAAAAAGATATTTTAAATTACACTCTTGTACCAGTAATATTAGAAAATGTAGTTAAGGAATTAATTTTATCAGTATCAATTGTATCTCATACGTTTAATGTAAATAAAGAAGATTATACTAATGGTTATGTTGCATCGGCGTCTTTTCAATCAATTCAAACTAAATCAGAAGATTATAAAAATATGATTAGACTTGCTAAATTATTATCTGTTGAATCAGATCCTTTATTTATAAGTAGTGGTTGTGGGCTTGATAAGGAAAATATAAGTGAAGCAATTCACAATTTTAGTCAAAGAAAAAATGGTCCATTTATTAGAATAAACTGCTTTTACAAAGAAGAAGAAATGGAAGATTTAATCTTTAATAAAGCTATTTTTGCAGCAAATGGAGGGACATTAGCTTTGATTGGATTTAATCATTTGCCTATAAGAATCCAAAATAGATTATTTTATTCTTATGTAGCAAAAGGAGATTCATTTGATTTAAATGAAGAAAAAAAGTCTGATGTAAGATTCATCCTTATAAGTGATGATTCACTTAATAATCTACATAAAAATAAGCTAATAATTGATGAACTTTTCTATTATTTAAAACCATTTGAATTACAAATTCCGCCTCTAAATTCAAGGTATGATGATCTAATAAGCTTAATAAGGGATACTTTTGATAATTTTATTTTGAAATATAAAAAAAATATAAAGGTTGATAATGAGGTTATAGAATATCTTGCACATCTTAATTGGGACGGAAATGATATTGAAATTATTCAAAATATTAAATATATTGTCATTGAAGCTTCTTCAAAAATACTTTCAATTGAATTTGTTAAAAGATGTATGGCAAAAAAGAATTTTGAGCCTATAAAAAATCAAAATATATATGATCCTATTTTAAATGCTTATTATAAATATAATGGTAATAGAACTAAAATGGCTAAAGAGTTAGATATTAGTACGACTACCTTATGGCGAAAACTAAAAAAATATAATTTAGAATAAGAGTTAAATATTATAGATTATTCTGATAATTTTATATAAGCAATATTGATTAAAATAGTTTTAATCGTTATAATGCAATTACTAAAATTTTGGATGTTTTTATGATTATTAAAACTAAACATTTAATTTTAAGGCCTTTTCAGAATGGAGATGAATTTGATTTATTAGAATATTTAAAAGAAGTAACTGTAAATTGCTTTATAGATATGAAAATAAATAAAATTGAAGAAGCTATTAATGAAGTTAATGAAAGAATTAAAAAATCTGAATATTATTTTGCAATTGTATTAGAATCAGAAAATAAGGTAATTGGTGAGATTGAAGCAGATGGTAAAAGTTGTAATTTTACTTCTAAAATAAATGATACTTTTTCACCTTGTTGGATACTTAATAATAAGTATCAAGGTAGGGGATATGCTTATGAGGCCTGTTTGGCTTTCAATTGATGGAATGACCCATCCTTTAATTGATAATAATTATGAATCCTTATCATGTCCTCGTATATGCTGGTATAACTATAGAGAAGAAAATAGAAAAATGGTTATGACTTTAAACATAACTATTAATCATTGCTTCGTTGATTGTTATCCCTTATCTAAAGCTTTTAATTTAATTCAAGAGTATTTTAATAATCTTACTGGTATTAAAAAGTAAAACATCCCATTACCATAGATAAAAATCTAGGTTAAAATTGTGTAATTTTGCTCTATTCTAATATAGAATCAAGTTAGAAAGTGAGGGAATATTTATGGATATGATTAAAACAGGTGACTTTTTAAGGTTACTTCGTAAAGCTAAAGGTTTAACTCAAGAAGATGTTGCTACAAGACTAATGCTATCTCCTAAAACTATTTCAAGATGGGAAAGTGGTCTAGGATTACCCGATATTAGTATTATTACAGATGTAGCTACATTATATGATGTTACAGTTGATGAAATATTAAAAGGCCAAAGGAATAGTAAGAATTTAAAAGAAGAAACCGAAAAAAGTAATGATAAAAAGGTTAATAATATTTTAACTAATAAAATTACTTCAAAATTTAACATATATTTTTATGTTGCAATTGGTATTTTAAGTGCCTTTTTAGTAACGGAGGTTATTCTTGGTCTTCTTGTAAATTCAATTGTTGCTATTGTATTAATGGCTCTTGGTTTTATAATTTCTATAAACTTAATTATATTTGGAAATATTGATATAAAAATGCATTATTCTTCAGTAGAAGAACCTAATGAGGTTAATAATGCTTATATACATTCTTTAAAATTTATTCGGGTAAAGAATTTATTGTTTTACGATATTGTTTTTATAGCATTTGAGCTTAATCTTATCTATTTAGGCTTTTTATTTAATATAGTTGATAGTGGTTTAATTTGTTCACTAATAAGCTTATTTGCTATTACAATTAGTGCTTATTTAATAATAAGAATATTTTTAATTAAAAATACAATTAAAGAAAATAAAGAAGGATTTAGAAAAAGACTTGGAATAATTGCTTCAATATTTTCAATAATAGCTATTATAATATTTATAGTCATAAACTTTGGAGAAAAGAGCCCTTCCATTCATGGTAGTATTGAAAGCTATTCACAATTTGACTTATGGTTACTTTTAATGTTTTATAATAATAAAGCGATGAAATATTTATGGAGGATTATTAGTGCTTTAATATTTATTTTAGCAATTGTGGGAATTTTATTTGGTGCCTTAAAGAAAAAATATCTTTTAAGCTCCATTCTAACTGTTATTGGTGGTGTTTCACCTTTTCTTTCTACAATTGATTACTACATGGCAGATTATAAGCCTTATATTGGAATTACTGTTTATATTGTTGATTTTATGGTTAACCCCTTTGGCATTATTTATATGATTATTGCCTTATCTATTTTCATATATTTATATGTTACAGGTCACAAAAGAAAAAATAATAACGATTTTTAAAGCATCTTCGGGTGCTTTTCTTTTTGTTTTATGATATAATTCTTTAAAAGGATGATATTATGTTTAAAATAGAAGAAAATAAAATTGCATATTATGAAAATGAAAAAGAACTTGCATATGTTACATATCCTATAATATATGATAGAATTGTTAATATTGATCATACAGTTGTAGATCCCCTACTTCAAGGAAGAGGTATAGCTAGTAAGTTATTAGAATATGCTTATAATGATATTAAAGCTAAAGGCTTAAAGGCAGAGCTTTCATGTTCTTATGCTATTTCCTGGTTTAATAAGCATTCCAACTATCAAGATATTTTGACAAGTGGAATAAGAAAATATCATGAAGCTGATTTTGCTAGAGTTTATCAAATTACTAAAGATCATTGGGAAAATGAGGTGCCTATGTCTTTAGAGCTTGCAAATTTTATTTATGATTTTTTAGTTAGATATTATTTATATTATAATGAATATTGTTATGTTGGTCTTGAAAAAGGAAATGTTGCAGCATTTTTACTTGCTAATTTAAAAGAAGAGACTAATGATTCTTTTAATTATTTTAAAGAAAATATAAATAAATTAAATGATAATGATAAAAAGCTTGCATATGAGTATTATGATTATATTAATTATAATCATAATAAGGTTTTATCATATATGCCTAAAAATAGTATTTATTTAGGATTAATTGCTTCCAAAATTCATGGTATGGGTTTTAAAATGATAGAGTATTTAAAAGGAGTAGCTCTTAAAAATAATGTTCATGAAATTTATTTATGGACAGATGAAACATGTGATTATAAATATTATGAAAAGCTTGGTTGTATCTTGCTTGAAACATATTATATTTCACTTTATGAAAAAAAATTAAAGACATTTATTTATAAAATGAATTTTTAATAATTTTTCTTAGTAGAATATTGAAAAAAATACTAAAAATGCTAAAATATACATATAAATATTTAATAGTGAGGTATAGATGAATGAGGAAGATGCCATTTAAAAAATTTGAGGTAACTATTTTTACTTTTATTATTTGGGTCTTAACCTTGAGTTTGTTAATTTACAATGGAATTTCATTGTTTTTTGTTAAAACAGATTCAATTAGGTCAATTTTAATTTTTAATACTTTAGAATCACTTTTAATGCTAGCCCTTATTGCTATTCCTGTGGTTTTTACAAAGGTTACAAGATTTAAAATTCCTGAAATAATGGAAGTTTTATATATTATATTTTGTGCGGGATCAATTATTTTTGGAGAAATACTTGATTATTATGGAAAATTTGGATGGTGGGATTCATTGCTTCATACAATGAGTGGTATTATGTTTGGTATTTTAGGGTATATAATTTTAAATACTTTTAATCGCTATGATGGTCACAATACACGATTTTCGCCTATCATAATAAGTGCTTGGACAGTATGTTTTACTGTAACTATGGGTGTAATCTGGGAACTTATTGAATTTAGTTGTGATGAATTTTTAGGAACTAATATGCAACAGTATCTTGTAGGAAGAGGAACACTAGATCAAGGTGAAGCTTCAGTAGGCCATGAAGCTTTAAGAGATACAATGAAGGATTTAGGACTTGACCTTATCGGCTCATTAATTCCTGCTATAATTGGCTATTTTGAGCTTAGAAGACAAAAAAAGGGTTTTGCATATATGTACCTTGAAAAGGAAACAAATCCTTCTGTTGAAACTATAAACAATAAAGAAGTTTTAGATAATATTGACGTTGAGGTTATGCAAAGCGATAATAGCCAAAATAATCTTGACAAAAAATAGTTAATCTTGTATAGTATTAATGTCATTTTGGACTATATATTTTTCGGTTTCTGATATAAACTGGAAATATATAGTCCTTTTTTTTGAGGTGAGTTATGGATACAAAAAAATCTAATCTAAAATTAATCTTAACAATGGGAATTCCCCCTATTTTATCGATGCTAATTCAGTCACTTTATTCAATCGTAGATGGTATATTTGTTGGTCAAATTTCTGATGCCGCATTTAATGCTATTTCAATTGCTTATCCTATTACTAATTTAACTTTAGCCCTTGCTGTTGGCTTTGGTGTTGGTATTAACTCCTTAATGGCAAGGTCACTTGGTGCAGGAGACAAGAAGAAGGCTCGTAAGACAGCCGATACTTATTTAGTTTGTTCAGTTTGTCATTATCTTATTTTCATCATTTTAGGACTAAGTATTATTCCTTTTTTCTTTTCGTGGTTTACTGATAATCCGGAAACAATTAAGCTTGGTAAAGAATATTTAGCTATATTATTATTTTTATGTATTGGTCAACTAATTCATATTGCGATTGAAAAAATCTTCCAAGCACATGGAAAAATGGCCGTAGGAATGATTGCACAGGGACTTGGATGTGTTGTCAATATTGTTCTTGATGCCTTATTTATTTATGCTTTTAAGATGGGAATTACTGGTGCGGCAATTGCTACAGTGATTGGTCAATTTTCATCTTGTATTTATATTTTTATAATGGGTCTTAAGCATAAATATATTTCTTTAAATTTTAAAGAGCTAATTCCTGATATGAAAATTTTAAAAGAAATCTATCAGGTTGCGATACCATCAACTATAATGACCGCTTTAGTTTCGGTTTTAACATTAGTTCTTAATTTATTCTTAAAGCGCTTTGGTGATGATTATGTTCAAATACTAGGTGTTTATTTTAAACTTCAAACATTTATTTATATGCCACTTAATGGTATGATTCAAGGCTTACGTCCTATATTTGGCTTTTTCTATGGACAAGGTGAAAATGCAAGACTTAAGGATTCTTTAAAAAAGAGTATTTATTTAATGCTTATATTTACTATTATTGGTTTTATTTTATTTATGTTGATGCCGTCTTTATTGATGAAGCCATTTACTAATAATCAAAATGTTATTATCAAAGGATCAAATGCTTTAAGAATTATTTGTATTGGATTTATTCCTTCTGGCTTTAGTTTAATAATTGTATCGTTATATGAAAGCATTGGTAGTGGAATAAGAAGTCTTGTTATTTCCTTACTTCGTGGTTTAATTATTCCGGTTTTATATTCAGCCATTTGCATTTATGCTTTAAATCAAAATGAAGCAGCTATTTATTTGTCAATAACAGTAGGAGAAGTAGTTACCTTCTTTGTTGCAGGGATAATTTATTTTACAAGTAAGAAGGATGTATATATAACAAAAGAGCCTAGTTTGAACTAGACTCTTTATTTTCATTCTCTTTACAATATTCATCTTTGATTTTTTCAAGGTCTTCCTTGTTAAAATCATATTTTTTCATACAAAAATGGCATAATACCTCAGCATGACCATCAGTATCAATCATTTCTTGAATTTCCTTTCTTCCAAGAGAGGCAATTCCCTTCATAAATCTTTCTCTTGAACAATCACATTCATATTTAATTGGATTTGACTCAAGAATTTTATAGTCACCATCTGTAACCTCATTAATAATCATTTCTGGAGTGTAGCCTTCTTCAATCATCTTAGAAACAGGTTTAAGATTTTTAAGCTTTTCTTCAACCTTAGCAAGAATTTCTTCAGGACAACCAGGCATAACTTGGAGAATAAAGCCACCAGCAGCGGCACAAGAGTTATCAGGATTAACAAGAACGCCTACACCTACAGAAGAAGGAATTTGCTCACTTGAGGCAAAGTAGTAGGTGAAGTCATCACCTATTTCGCCTGTTTGAAGTCTTGCAATAGAAGTAAATGGCTCACGCATGTGTAAATCCTTTGTAACATAGATATAACCATCATTTCCTACTGCTTTTCCAACCGCAAGATGACCATCATTATATTGTAAGAAAACCTCAGGATTATGAATTGAACCTTTTACAACTCCATAGGAAGCATCAATAATCATTTCACCAATAGGACCATTTCCATCAATTTTGAAGGTTAAATGCTCACCCATTTTATACATTAAGCTCATCATAGCACAAACGGTAAGTGCTCTACCTAAGGCAGCTGTGGCAGTTGGCCATGTACCATGAAGCTTTCTCGCTGTTTCAACCAGTTCTGTTGAATTGCAAGCATAAATTCTTAAATATTCGTTATAGCAATATGCTTTTACTGTGTAATCTTTCATATATCTTATGTAATTTAAAATTACATCCTCCTTTTATCATTATTGATTAAATCAATAATATTTTACCATAATTTAATGATTATTTTTAGGAATAATAAAAAAATCATTATAAAATTAGTTTTGAAAACGCTTTAATTTAAAAAAAGATTGACTATATGATAATAAAGAGTAAAATATACTCACCAATAAGATAGTAAAGATTAGATTTTCTGTGAGCATAATAATTTACTATCTACTAATTTTAGTAGATTTTTTTATTGGATTTTGCAAAGATAGTTTAATATTTAATTTGAACTTGAGTATAATTATGAAGGACCAATTGGTGATTGTCATAATTATTGGTCTTAAAAAAAGAGGACCAATGTATATCAAGCGGTCCTTTTTTCTTTGCTTATTTTTGGAGGTAATTATGAAAGTCCGACGATTTGTTTTAATTTAAGCTTATAATAAAATTACAGATTGGAGAATTAAAATGAAAAATAAACTAAAATATTTAATTATAATTTTTGTAGCTCTAATTTTCACTATAACACTTACAAGCTGCGAAAATAAAACAAAATTATATGTAGCAACCTCCCCTGATTATGCTCCTTATGAATTTATTGATTCAAGAAAAAGTAATGATGATAAATATGTTGGAGCGGATATATCTCTTGCTAAATATATTGCGAAGAAGCAAAATAAAGTTCTTGAGCTTCAAATTATGGGCTTTGATGAGCTTTTAACATCTGTTCAAACAGGTAAATCTGAACTTGCAATATCAGGCTTTACTTATTCTGCCTCTCGAGCTGAAAATTATGAGATGTCTATTTCCTATTATGATGATGGTGAAGGAGACCAGGTCGTTATAACTAAAACAAGTACGAAAGATAAATTTTCCACTTTTGAGCAATTAAATAATAAAGATACTAAAATAGCAGCTCAAAGCGGTTCTGTTCAATATGATTACGTTAAAGAACAGCTTCCTAACGCGACTATTGAACAAATTGGTAATTTAGCAGATGCGTTCACTCAGCTTGATGGTGGCAAGGTTGATGCGATTGCAATAGCTGGTAAGGTTGCTAAAGTAAAACTTGAAGGCTCAACTAAGTATTCTTTATGTGATTTTTCTTTTGATGTAACCGGAAGAACCGGAATGTTTGCGATTAGTCAAAAGGGAAATGTTGATTTTATTAATAGTGTTAATGAGATTATTAAAGAGGTTAAAGAAAAAGGACTTTTTAATGAGTGGATTGAAGAGGCTAATAAAATAGTTGCTGAACTTGAAAATGCTTCAGATGCAATATTTATTGTCAAGGTTTGGAATATGTTTACTAATAATTTTGGTGAATTTATGAAAGGTCTTGGAATAACCTTGTTGTTATCACTATGTGGTGTTGTTTTTGCTATTATTTTAGGTATATTGTTATGCTTAATGAATTTATCAAAATCAAAAATTTTGCATTATATATCCCAAGCCTATATTGAGGTTATAAGAGGTATTCCACTTTTACTTCAATTAACAGTTATCTTCCTAATAATGCCAAGAGGAATGCCTAAGTTTGTTACTTGCGTTATTGCTCTAATTATAAATAGTGGAGCCTATCAAGCTGAAATTTTCCGTTCGGGTATCCAAGCAGTTGATAATGGTCAAATGGAGGCCGCAAGGAGTTTGGGTCTTTCACAGGCTAAAACAATGTGGAAGGTAATCCTTCCTCAGGCTGTTAAAAATATTTTACCAGCTTTAGGAAACGAATTTGTATCACTTATTAAGGAAACATCCCTTGCATCTACCTTCTATGTTGGTGATTTAATGACTGTAAAGACAATCATTACGGCTACAACTTATGATGCTTTAACACCATATGTTATAATTGGTTTGATTTATTTTGTAATAACATTTACATTATCAAAGCTAATTAAATATTTTGAGAAGAAGGTGACTTGCTAATGGAAAATAAGGATATAATTTTAAAAATTGAAAATGTTTGTAAAAACTATGGAGATCTTGAGGTTTTAAAAGGCATTAATTATGAAATTAAAAGAGGTGAGGTTGTATCAATTATTGGCTCATCTGGAAGTGGTAAATCAACCTTATTACGTTGTCTAAATTTACTAGAAACGCCAACAAGTGGACATATAAGCTTTGAAGGTGAAACATTATTTGAAAGTCATACCGAGCCTTTAAAGAGACAAATTCATGAATATCAAAATACACATGATAAAGAGTCATTAAAAAATGATGATGGATATATTAAGCTTCAAGATGAATTAAATAAAGCTAAAAAAGCTGATAAGGAACAAAAAAAGAATATTGATAAAATTTTAAATTTACATCGTCAAAAAATGGGAATGGTTTTTCAGCATTTTAATGTATTTCCTCATTTGACTTGTCTTGAAAATATTACGCTTGCACCAGTTACAACTAAAAAAATGACGGAGGAAGATGCTAATAAACTAGGACTTGAGCTTCTTAAAAAGGTAGGACTTGAATCAAAAGCTGATGTTAAGCCTAATAATCTTTCTGGTGGGCAGAAACAAAGACTTGCAATTGTAAGAGCAATGGCAATGTCACCTGATGTAATGCTTTTTGATGAACCAACAAGTGCTCTTGATCCTGAAATGGTTAAGGATGTACTTGAGGTTATAAAGACATTAGCTGATGGAGGAATGACTATTGTTATTGTTACTCATGAAATGGGCTTTGCAAAAGAAATTTCTGATCGTGTTATATTTATGTCTGAAGGAGTAGTATGTGAAGAGGGTAGTCCTGATGCTATTTTTAATCACCCTCAAACGCCAAGATTAAAGGAATTTTTATCAAAAGTTTTATAATAATTTATAAGGGACAGCTATTTGTTCCTTATTTTTTTAAATATGTTATAATAAGTGAGGTGTTAATATGAAAATCAAGGCTTCAAGTGATGGTATTTTAAAAGATATTTTAAAAGAAGAACTATCAAAAAAATATACAAGATATCTCAAAAGACAAAATGCACTTTATTATATTAATGGTTTTGAATCTAAAAATTATTATGAAGTAAAAAAAGGCGATATTATTGAAATTAAATTTGAATCTAAAATTAATAAAGAAGAAAAAATATTTAATCATCGTTTAGATATTATATATGAAAATGATGATTTTATGGTTATAAATAAGGAAGCAAATTTAAATACAATTCCTTCAAAAAAAGAGCCGCAAAAAAGTTTATATAATGCAATTTATACGTATTTACTTAAAAATAATAAATTAAAAACTATTCATATAATTACAAGACTTGATCAAAAAACAAGTGGTTTAGTGTTAGTGGCTTTAAACAAAGAAACTGCATTATTTTTGAATAAAAATCATTCACAAATACATAAAATATATTATGCAAGAGTCGAAGGTATAATAAAAGAAAATCATTTTTTTGTTGAAAGTCCAATATTAAAAGATGAAACTACGGGAAAAAGAATTGTTGATGCTAAGGGAAAGCCATCAAAAACGGAATTTTATGTAATTAAAAAAGAAGAAAATTTTACAACATTAAAATGTATATTATATACAGGTAGAACGCATCAAATTCGTGTTCATTTATCTTCCATTGGAAACCCAATTGTAGGTGATGATTTGTATGGTAAAGAAGGTGATTTATTAAATTTAGAATGTCACGAAATTTCTTTTTATGATCAAAAAGGACAGAACTATACCTTTAAACTTCCTCCTGCAGTTTGGATGAAAGCTTGAAAAAAAATTATTATATTATATTACTGTTAGCATTAACTGTTATTATTAGTGTATATTTTGCGCCTTTTCTTTTACATCTTAAGGATATTGAATATAGGATGTATTTAAGTGAAAAGCTTAATTCCTTAGGTTTAAAAGGTATTATTGCTTTAATTTCTTTTTTTGCATTACAGCTCGCAATCCCCTTTTTGCCAGGAGAACCACTAGAAATTATTTCGGGAGCGATATATGGACCTATTTTAGGTCTTTTATATGCCCAAATTGGTATTTTTATTGGTTCTTATATTGTAATTAGCTTAATAAGAGGGCTTAATCTTAAGGTTAAAAAAATAAATAAGTATAAATGGCTTAGGAATATTTTAGATGATCCTAAAAGATTAAATATCACTGTTTTTTCAATAACCTTGATTCCGGGATTTCCTAAAGATATTATTCCTTTTTTTGTAAGTCAAACAATTATGAAAAAGAAGGATTATTTTTTAATTAATTTTATTGCCAGAATCCCATCTATTTTAAGTTCTACTTTAATTGGCTCGTCTTTATTCCATGGAAATATATGGCTTGGTATTTTTATTTTTATAATTGAATTTATTATTGGAATATTAGGACTCATTTTTAATAAAAAAATAGTTCAAATTTTAACGAAGAAGCATAGAAAAGAAAAATCCTCAAATACTAAGGTTGAAAGGATGGAATCAATGTCAGAAATTAAATGTAGTGCTTTAAAATGTGGCTATAATGAAAATAATACCTGTCATAAGAAAAATATTAAAGTAGAAGGATTGTTTTCACGCTCAAAGCTTGGTACTTTTTGTCAATCGTTTAGAAATCCAATTGATGAAACATTATTTAAAGAAGAAATGGCAGATGAAATGAGCTTAGATGAGCATAAGGTTAAAATTGGATGTACAGCAAATTATTGTATCTATAATAAGGATAATTTCTGTAAAGCATCCAAAATTACAGTTGGACAAAAAAACGCAAAGTATCGTAGTGAAACACAATGTGATTCATTTGAATTAAAATAAGCTCTTTTAAAGAGCTTTTTTGCTATATAAAGGTATTTTTATTGAAAAAAAGCGCATTTTGGATTATAATAATTCTATGAATTTGGTGGTGTAAATATGGCTTGTGATCATAATTGTGATTCATGTAAAATAAAAGGTAGTTGTCAAGAAAAACAGTATTTTGGGACAACTAAATCTAATATTAAACATATAATTGGTGTTATGTCTGGCAAGGGTGGCGTTGGTAAATCAACTGTTTGTTCTCTTCTTGCTAATAAAATGGCTCATTTAGGCTATAAGGTGGGTATTTTAGATGCGGATATAACTGGGCCTTCAATTGCTCATGTTTTTGGATTAAAAGGTAGACTTGAAGGAAATAAAAATGAAATGTATCCTTTAGTTACGAAAAATAATATTGAAATCGTATCAGTTAACCTATTACTTAACGATGAAAATGAACCAGTTGTATGGCGTGGTCCTATTTTAGGTAACGCTGTTAAACAGTTTTATAGTGAGACTGTGTGGGGAAATTTAGATTATCTTTTTGTTGATATGCCTCCTGGAACTTCAGATATTCAGCTTACCGTTTTAAATAATATCCCTCTTACGGGGGTTGTAATGGTTTCATCTCCTCAGGATTTAGTATCAATGGTTGTTTCTAAATGCGTAAATATGGTTAACAAGGTTAATGTTCCTATTGTGGGTATTATTGAAAATATGGCCTATGTTAAATGTCCATGCTGTGGTAAAAAGATTGATCTTTATGGTAAATCTCACCTAAATGATATATCATTGAAACATCATTTGATTCCACTTGCAAGCTTAGGAATTGATTCTCATCTTACGGAATTAATGGATAGTGGTAATATTGAAGAATACGATACAAATGACCTTGATGTTGCAATAGAACAAATAAAACTGTTATAAATTTTTAAATTTTAAAATTATTTGATCGATATTATCGATTTTTTGGGATAATTGATATAATTCCTTTGTTATTTCTTGATTGGTTTTGATTCCCTTATTACGTTCAAGATATTGATTTTGGGACCCAATGGTTTCTAAAACCTGTCCTAAGGATTCAAAAAAATTTCCCATTGATGACTGTGCATACGCATCTAAGTCTTGAGCAATTATATAACCAATTAGCATTGCAACAAGATTAAATTCATAAGCATTTAATTCAAGAAGCATATTTGATAGCTTGGCAACGGGATTTATATCATTTTCGTTCATATTTAATTTTATACTAAGGAGTAAAGAATTATGAATAAAATTTTTATGATTGGTGATTCAACCATGCAATATAATAATATTTTTAGTTATCCTCAAACAGGTTGGGGTCAGGTACTTCATTTATTTACCAAAAATAATTGGTTAATTGAAGATCATGCCAAAAACGGAAGAAGTACTAAAAGCTTTATTGACGAAGGTAGATTTAAGAATGTACTTGATAAATTATCACAAGGTGACTATGTTATATGTCAGTTTGGTCATAATGACGAAAAGGATAATGATTTAACAAGATATACAGATAAAGATACATCTTATTTAGATAATTTAGCTTATTTTCATGATGAAGTTGAAAAAAAAGGAGCGCATATTGTATATGCAACCTCAATTACGAGAAGAAAATTTCAAAATGGAAAGTGTATTGATACTCATAAAGGATATCCTCAATCAATGAAAAAATGGTGTGATAAAAATCATTATACTTGTATTGATTTAAATCAATTGACTTTAGCGTTATATAACGAGCTTGGTGAGGAAAATACTAAAAAATTTCATATGATTTTTGGACCAAAGAAGTTTGAAAACTATCCTGAAGGTAAGGAAGATAATTCGCATTTAGTTTATGATGGTGCTATAATGATTTCAAAATTATTTGTAGAAGAAATTTTAAAAACTAATGATTCAATTAAGGAGTGTTTCCTTAATTTAAATCAAAAAGAAGAAATTGATGAAAGGATGCTTAAGGATTAATGAAAAAATTAAAATGTAATTGGCGTTTATTTGCCTTAGGACTAATTAGTATTGTTGCAGGAATTTTGTTTTGTGCTATTCCAACTGATAAATTGATAAAGATAACATTCTATGTAATTGGTGCTTTAGTGATTGTAAATGGTTGTATTTCACTTTATCATTCTATTAAGGCTAAGGACAAGCTTTCAATATTGTTTGATATTGTTGATATAGCATTTGGTATATGCTTGATTTTCTTCCATCAAACATTTATGTTAATCATTATCGCCGTTTATCTAATTGTCCTTCCAATTGTTAGAATTATTTTAAATCCAATGCATTTAGTTCAGTTTTATCATGAACTTCCAAGATTTTTACTTGCATTAGTATTAATTTTATTAACTCCAGAAGGTGTACTTAACGTTTTATTTGTAATTTTAGGTGTTGTCTTAATTGTAATTGGTATTATTACAATTATTGGTTCATTCTATACCCAAAGAATTATTGAGTAGGATTTTATTCCTACTTTTTTTATGCAATCGTTTTTAAAATTAGATTAAATATTTTGCTTTATTACAAGATGATTGGTATGTGAAAACTAACCAAATTTTTTTTAACAATAGATGGAATATAACCTATATTTTAAATACTTAATAAATTAAATAAAACAAGCAAAATATTAATATAAAACAGAAAAAATCTTAAAAAAATAAGTAATTATATGAAAATAGATGTCAAGAATTGTTTTTATTTTTTTTCCTTTTATAATCATATATGTACGGAGGAAAAGGAAATGTTTAATGATATTTTTTATTTTGTAAACGCTAGTGAAAGAAATTATTTAAAGGAGGAATTACAAGATTTAGCAGGGAAGAAGATTATTATTTGTAAACGAATGAAAAAGGATTCGAGTTCTTATGAAGAGTTAATTGAGATTAAAGATGAAAATGAGAAAGATATACGCTTTATTAAGAAAATTGATAATTTATTTAATAAGCTTGTCCTTGATAGACCTTATGAGGTTTTAGTTGACAGACTATAAAAAAAATCACTGCTTTTTTTACAGTGATTTTCTTTTTGTGTAATTTTTAATATTTTTTTTACTTTCTTTATAAGTTAAAGTAGCAATACATTCAAGATTGAATGTTCTTGGAAACATATCAAATGCTTCAACTTGATTTAAATGATAGCCCTCACTTGAAAGCTTAAATAAATCTCTAACCTGTGTCTTAGGATCACAAGAAACATAAATGATTCTTTTAGGTTTAAGACGACCGACTGCTTCAATAAACTCATTAGTTGATCCATCTCTTGGAGGGTCCATGATTAAAACATCAATATGGCTACCAGATGCTGCAAGCTTAGTCATAAATTTAGTTGAATCATCATTGAAAAAATTAATATTTTTAATATTATTAATTCGAGCATTTAAACAAGCATCCTTATAAGCATCGTGATTTAGTTCAACACCATATACTTGCTTACAAGAATTTGCAGCAAGTAGTCCAATTGTACCAACTCCACAATAAGTATCAAGTAAAATATCTGAAGAAGATATATTAGCATTTTCAATTGCTTTTTTATATAACATGTTCATACCAATTGTATTTACTTGATAAAAGCTTCTTGAAGATATTTTGAATTTAAGCTTGCCAATTGTATCATAAATAAATCCCGGTCCATAAAGAACCCTTTCTTTATCTCCTAATACAATCGAAGTTTGTCTTGAATTAATATTTTGAACAATAGTAGTAATTCCCAAATTTAACTTAATTAAATCCTTACATACATTTTTACTTCCTGGGAAGAAATCACCATTAGTTACAATAACAAGAAGGATTTCTTTAGAATTAAAACCATATCTTACAAGTACATGTCTTACTATTCCTTTTCTTGTTTTTTCATTATATGGTTCAATATGATTCTTGGTTAAAACCTTATTAAATGCATTTATTATTTCTGTGGCCTTAGTTGCTTGAATTTTACAATCTGAAACAGGTACAATTTTATGGGTTCCCTCTTCATAAAAGCCACATACAACATTATGTGTTTTAGATAACTTATAAGTCATCTGACATTTATTACGATAGTTATATGGACTTGGCATACCATTTATAGGCTTAATTTTAATATCCTTGAATGATTGATATAAATTTTTTAAATATTCCTCTTTTAAAGCTAATTCGCTTTCATATGTCATATGCTGATATTGACACCCACCACAGGATTCAAAATAAGGACACAATGAGTTAATGCGTGAAGAAGAATGATTAATTATATTTTTAAGCTCAATTGGAGTTCTTTCATTTTTGTTAATTTCGAATAATCCGACCTCACCAGGAAGAATATTTGAGATCGCATATTCTTTATTATTATATTTTACAATTCCGTTTCCGTTAAAAGCTTGCTTAATACACTTTAGTTCGATTGCTTTAAATTTATTTTTATCCATATTAACCTCCATGTTAAACATAAAAAAAAGGCTATATAGCCTCTAAATTCAAAATGGTGGACCGTTAGAGACTCGAACTCTAGACCCACTGATTAAGAGTCAGTTGCTCTACCAACTGAGCTAACGGTCCAATTAGATAGTAAAAATGGTGGACCGTTAGAGACTCGAACTCTAGACCCACTGATTAAGAGTCAGTTGCTCTACCAACTGAGCTAACGGTCCAATTTTACAACTATAAAAAAATAAATGGTGGACCGTTAGAGACTCGAACTCTAGACCCACTGATTAAGAGTCAGTTGCTCTACCAACTGAGCTAACGGTCCATTTGCTTAAGTAAGCATTGATAATTATACACGAAAACCCCATTCATTGCAAGAGTTTTTTTAAAAAAATGCAAAAATTGTAGAAATTGCATTAGACATCTTAAAGATTATAAAAAAATGTTTAAAAGACATTCAAATTATCAATAATGTAGTAATAATTATCTTTTTTTATGCTGATTTTAAGCATTATTTTTATTTTTATGCTATAATAAATATACATTAAAGGAGGAATTTTGATGAGCAAAAATTTTCAGGAAAAATTTACTGAAGCATCACGAATTTACTTAGCTTTAGAAGATGAAATAAGGGAAATGTATCGTTTTGATACTAACCCTCGTATAAAACTAGATGATGCAATTAAATCGTTTGATTTACTTGTTCAATTGATCTTTCTTAATTTGTGTGCTCTTGATAATAATGTTAGTGAAGATGAGCTTAAGTTTATAAAAAAACTAACAGTTGAGGAAGATATTTTAGATTTTATTAATGAAAAAAAATCTGATAAAATTGAATGGTCGCAAATTAGTTCGGCTAATTTAAATTCTGAACAATATAGAGATTTTCTTGAGTATGTTTCAAATGCGGCTTCACTTAAAATTAATTCATTTATTATGCTTCTAGCTTCAATTGATGCCTTAACAAAAAAAGATTATTTATATCGTTTTAAACAAGGATTTAAAGAACTTACAATGTTCTTTGTAAGTGCTAATAGTGATAAAGATTATAATTATGAGGTTGATCAAATTCTTAATAAAACCTTTATTTATAAATATCGTTCTTTAAAAACAATTTTTTCAATGGCAAAAAATGAAGAAGTTAAGTGATAATATTTCATATTTAGAATCCTCTGATAATCCTCTTTCGGCAGAAGTTGTAATGATTAAAAGAAAAAAAATAACAATTTTTTATGATTGTGGAGCATCGGATGAGGCTTATAAATTTATCACAAATTGCAAGGATAATAAAATTGTTATTTTATCACATTTTCATGCTGATCATGCTAAAAATGCGTTTAGACTTAATGTTCCTATTTATTGTTCTAAATATACATTAAAGAAAATCCCTAAAGGTATGCTTTATGAAAATGGAGAAGATTTTAAAATATATGATTTTCCTTCATTTCATGCAAAGGGCTGTCTTGCCCTATATTTACCTGATGAAAAAATCCTTATGATAGGTGATGCTATTTATCCGCGTGATGGAACGTATTATAATTTGAGTATAATCAATAATCAAATCGAATTTTTGAATCAGATTGACATTAATTATATTTTAATATCACATAAGAAACAGTTTGTTTACAGGAAGGATGTTATTATAAATTTTCTATTAAATTTAAAAAAATCATTTCTTAAAGGTGAAAATGTTAAAGAGGTATTGTATGGAAAATATTAATTTAAGTAGAGTTTTAATTGATAATGATAATCCAAGCATTTGTTGTAATGACGATTTATGCAAAAAATGCAAATTATGTCAAAAGACTTGTCATAATGACATGGGTGTTTTTGGATTTTACGATCTTGAAAAAACAGGTGGTCATGCTGTTTGTATTAATTGTGGTCAATGTATTCAAGCATGTCCTTTTAATGCAATAAGAGCTGTAAGTGATATTGAAAGAGTAGAGAATGCTTTAGATGATCCTTCAAAAATAGTTGTTTTTAACACTGCACCTGCTGTTAGAGTAGCTATTGGAGATGCTTTTGGGTATGAAAAAGGTACTTTTCTTGAGGGCAAGCTTGTTAGTTCAATTAAAGCATTAGGTGCTAATTATGTTTTAGATGTTAGCTGTGGAGCGGATTTAACAATAATGGAAGAAGCTTCAGAATTAATAAGTCGTTTAGAAAAGAAAAGTTCAAATTTTCCAATGTTTACATCATGCTGTCCAGCATGGGTTAAAATGGCTGAAATATTCTATCCTGAATTTATTAATAATCTTTCATCAGCTAAAAGTCCAATCGCAATGCAAGGCACAATAGTTAAAACTTACTTTGCATCTAAATTAGGTCTTGATCCTAAAAATATTGTTAATGTGACTGTTGCACCATGTGTTGCTAAAAAAGCAGAAGCTAAAAGAGAAGAACTAAATGCGAGTGGGGCATGTAGTCCTGATGTTGACATTGTTATTACAACGGTTGAATTACAAGAATTAATTAAAAAAAGAAATATCGATTTTAATAATTTGAGTGATGAAGCATTTGATTCAATTTTTGGCGAAGGTTCTAGTTCGGGTCTTATTTTTGGTAACACTGGTGGTGTTATGGAGGCTTGTCTTAGAACCGCATACTATTTAATTAATGGTCAAAACATGGATGATTCTAAGCTTATTGAGACTGAAAAAATAAGAGGTATTGAAAATACTAAGCTTATGGAAGTTGATTTAGGTAAATATAAAATTAAGGTTGCGGCTGTTAGTAAAATGGCTGAGGTAAAAAAACTTCTTGAAGAAATTAAAAATGGTACTATTAAGGTTGACTTTGTTGAAGTAATGGCTTGTGATGGAGGTTGTGCAAATGGTGGAGGACAACCTAAGTTTAAACGACCAGAAGCATTAGTTACAAGACAAAATAGAAATGCTGGACTTTATTTGAAAGATACCAAGCCTAAGGTAAGATATTGTCATGAAAATCCTAATATCATAAGATTATATGATGAATTTTTAGGAAGTCCATTAAGTGAAAAAGCTCATGAGTTATTACATACGCATTTTAAGGATAAGAGTTCAATGCTTGGATGTGATGATAATGAAAAAAATAGTTAGTTTTATAATTTTTTTATGTTTAGTCATTATGACTAGCTGTGCAAGTGATGGAAGTTATACCATATATTTACCTGATGGTACTCCAGCACTTGCAATTGCAAATTTACTTGATAAGGCTGACGATAGATTTAAGATTAATTTTGTAAATCCAACAGAAATTGCAAGTAGTGTATCAGTAAGTAATTGTGATATGGCTATTATGCCAACCATTAGTGCTGCAACGTTGTATGCGAAGAAGAATGTTCCAATAAAAATAGTATCTAATAATGTATTTGGATCTTTATATTTAGCATCTAAAACATTAATTAATGATGTTACAAATTTAAAAGGTCATTTAATATATGCAACAGCGGGCACAACGATTGACATGATTAAATACATTTTAACTAAAAATAGTATTAAATTTAATCTATCTAGTGAAATAAAAGATGATGAGGTTTCAATTACAACTGCATCAAGTGCTCAAGAAATCATTCCACTTTTAGCTAAAAATAGTGAATGCTTTGGGGTCTTAGGAGAGCCAGTTTTGTCAAATGCTTTAAAAAAGGTTCAAGATTTAAAAATTGCTCTTGATATCCAAAATGAATATAGTAAAATTAATAACAATGAATCATTTCCACAGGCTTGCTTTGTTGCTAAAGATGAAATGATTTTAAATCATGAGAAGGTTCTTAAGCGAGTTATTTCGTTACTTAAAGATAATAAGGAATTTATAAATGAAAGCATTTCAAGAATAAGTTCGATATATGAAAATTATAATTCTTCTTTAAAGAATATTAACTTTGATGATAATTTAATTAAAAGATGTAATATTGATTTTAAAATGGCAAAAGAAATAAAAACAGAAATAAATCGTTATGTTTATGATTTAGGAAATATTGAGCTTGATGATGACTTCTATTATTAAAAAATATAAAAACCCGTTGATTTATCTTTTAACGATTATTTTTGTCTTTTTGCTATGGCTAGTACTATCTTTGTTAATTGATTCATCTTTGATTTTGCCAAGTCCAGTATCTTCCATAAAAGAAATTTTTTATTTTTTTAAAGATGGAAGCTTTTATCTATCATTGCTTTTTACATGCTTAAGAGCTATTATAGCATTTATAATAAGCTTTATTGTTACTTTGATTTTAGTATTAATGTCATTAAATGCTACTTTAAGAAATGTAGTTAAGCTCATTACCTCAATAACAAGAGGAATACCTACAATGGCGATAATTTTAATCTTAATTATTTGGATGAAGCCATCTATTGCGCCAATTATAGTGGCTACGCTGGTATTAATTCCTATTTTGTATGAAGAATTTTTAACTATATGTGATTCATTTAAATCTGAATTTTTTCCAGTTATTTTAGTATATAATATAAAAAAGAGGGATATAATTAAGTTGTTTTTTAAAGAAAAAATGAGTAATATCTTTGATTTTTCCGCTTCATCTCTTGGTTTTAGTCTTAAGCTTGTTATTTCTGCTGAAGCGTTAGCCTTATCATATTACGGTCTTGGAAGTATAATGCAATTTTCTAAAATATATCTTGAAATGGAAAAACTTTTTGCCCTTGCAATTATTGCCGTTTTTTTAGGATTACTTTTAGAAGTAATAATTAAATCTTTAAAAAGGTGGTTTCTTAAGATAAATGATTGACGTTTTAAATTTAACTATAGGTTATAAAGGTAAAAAAATTATCGATAATGCTTCCTTTAAAGTTTTAGATTCAAAATGTTTAGTGCTATTTGGGCCATCAGGTTGTGGCAAAACATCTATTTTAAATGCAATTGCAAATCTTATACCATTTGATGGAAGTATAATATTATCAGGAAAATTATCATATTCATTTCAAAACCCTAAATTATTTACGAATAGTACTGTATTTGAAAATTTGAGCTTTGTTACAAAAGATTTAAAAAAAATTGATTATTATTTAAATCTTTTTGGAATTGGGAATTTAAAAAAAGAAAAAGTTTATAAGCTTTCAGGTGGCCAGATGGCAAGGGTTAATATTATCAGATCTTTAATCGGAAATGATATTTTATTACTAGATGAACCATTCAATTCCTTGGATTTAGCTTTAAAGGAGAAGGTTATGACTTGTATTAAAAAGGAAATTTCTAATAAAAAAGGAACTATTTTTGTTACTCATGATTTAGATGAGGCTTTATTTTTAGGTGATACCTTGTATTGTATTTCTGAAAATAAAGTAGAAGAAGTGCCTTTAGATTCAAAGAATATCAAAGGAAATATAATAAAAAGGCTTGCATAATAACGCAAGCTCTTTTAATTATAGAAATTTAAAATATCATTGTATACTTGTTCATGTTCTACTTCATTTAATATTTCATGGCGCATACCAGGATAGACAATTTCTTTAATATTAGTAAATCCTGCTTTTCTTAAAATATGAATAGAATGTTTTGCTCCTTTTGAGTATCCCGTACAAGGATCTTCGGCTCCTCTAAGCATTAAAACTGGCACATCATTTACATCATTGTAGTTAGAAGAATGACGCATTTTAATAACTAAGTGGAATAAATCACTAAATGCCTTAGCTTTAAAACCGTGACCACAATATGGGTCATTTACATAGTCATTAACAGTACTTTCATTTTTACAAACCCAATCAACACCAGTTTTAGGATTTGAAACGGCTTTATTAAATTGACCAACAGCTAAATCTTCAAGCATTTGAGAGTAATGTTCTGGTCCTTTAAATAGACTTACAGTATTGGCAACAGGAAGACCAATATAGGCACCAAAATTAGGATTAGGAAACCCAGAAAGACAAATTTTATTATAAAAATGAGAAGAAGTCATTAAGACATTTCTAGCAACAATGGTTCCCATAGAGTGCGCAAATAGGTATATTTTTTTATCGGGGTTATTTTCTTTAATATAAGTCGCAATCTTAATTTGATCTTGAACGAGTAATTTATAACCGTTTTTTTTGCCAAAATAGCCTAAAACAGGTGCATTTGATCCATGACCACGCATATTAGAAGTATAAACCGAAAATCCATTTGCATTTAAAAATTGACAAAATGGTTCATATCGTTCTTGATGTTCTTCCATACCATGCATGATTTGAACAATAGCCTTAGGACTTTCTACTGCAAAGTAGTGAACTTCAAGCTCATATCCATTTGATTCAATTGTTATATTTTTCATTTTGTTAGCTCCTTAGTGGTCGATCAAGTTCTTTATTATGGACTTGATCTAAAATTTTTATATCATCTAATGAAATATTTACAAAAAAATTAATATTATTTATGATTCTTTCTTTATGAGTTGATTTTGGAAGAGTAAGAGTATGCTTTAAATAGCAATATGATAAGCAAATATTTGCATTCGATGTGTTATATTTTTGGGCAATTTTAGAAATTATTGGATCATTTAATAAATTTCCTGTTGCAAGAGGAGAGTATGCTTCAATTAAGATATTTTTTTCTTGGCAATAATTATAAATTTCTTCTTGAGTATTACCAATAAAGTATCTAATTTGATTAACGTGAGGTATAAAACCTGTGGCATCAATTAAAGCTTCTATATCTTTCTTTTGAAAATTTGAAACACCGATTGCTTTAATTTTTCCTTGCTTATATAAATCGATCATACATTTCCATGTTTCAATGTTTTCTTTAGTGCAATCTTTTCCAACATCTGACCATGGCCAAGGTGCGTGAATAAGATATAAGTCAATATAATTTGTATCTAAATTTTTTAAGGATTCATTAAAATACTTTAAGCATTCATTGTATCCCTTATATTGGGCCGGAAGCTTTGTTGTAATAAAAATTTCTTCACGTTTTAATCCTGATTTTTTTATTGCTTCAGAAACTCCTTTTTCATTATTATATGCAAGTGCTGTATCAATATGTCTATAACCAGAATTTAGAGCTATAAGACAAGCATCAACAACGTCAGAATTGCTTATTTGCCAGGTTCCAAAGCCAACTGCTGGTATTTTTATATTATTTGCTAGTGTAAAATATTTATCCTTCATAGGTACCTCCATAACTACGATATTATAATATCATATAATTTTGAAAAAAAGAATGAAATTAATCATTCTTTTCTAAATTTTGATTTTTAACGATTATTCTTTTTTTATAAGTACGTTTTATTTCGCCATCAATATGAGGTGTTTTTTTGACCATACGCTTTGGTGGGCGAGAAGCTTTAGGTGTATCAACGCTTTTATTTTCTTCTGAGATAGCTTTTTTTACTGGCTTTGATGCATTATCTTTAACAGGCTTTAAATCTAATTTTTTAGCATCTGTTCTTGGAACAGATGGACTTACACCTTTTGATTGAATTTGCATAAATATTGGAATAATGATAGGGTTACGATCTGTTGCATCGCGAATGATCTTTGATAAATAGTCAATAAGACCATTCTTTAATGATAATAAATTTACAGAATCATGCGTTTCAAATTGTTTATTAACATAATCTTTAGCTTTTTTTGCAAAATCATGTGTTAATGCCTCATTATCTTTCATATAAATAAAGCCTCTTGATACAATTTGCGGATCAAGTATAACGCGACGTTTTTTTACATCAATTGTAAGTACTACTGAAAATAATCCATCTTCTGAAAGAGTCTTTCTTTCCTTTACAATAGAAGTGTCAATATCTCCAATTGTATCACCATCAATATAAACATCGCCTGCTTGGACGTGGCCAGAAATTCTTGCACCATATTTTGAAAGGGCAAGAACATCCCCATTTTCAAGAATGAAGGTATTTTCAGGCTTACAACCACATCCGATTGATAGCATTGCATGAACCTTTTGCATACGATATTCACCATGAACAGGCATGAAATATTTTGGTTTTAATAAAGTTTGCATTAACTTTAAGTCGTTTTGTGATGCATGGCCAGAAGTATGTGTATCTGTCATTGGCGAATGCGTTATAACATTTGCTCCAGCTTTAAATAGTAAATTAATGGTTTTATTAACGCCTTCTTGATTTCCTGGAATAGGAGAAGAAGAAAAAATAACTGTATCTCCAGGTATAAGCTTAATTTGCTTATGAGTACCAGATGCAACTCTTGATAGAGCCGCAAGTGGTTCTCCTTGAGAACCTGTACATAATAATGTTAATTCTTCAGGTTTATATTGATTTAACTCAGTATCTTCAATAAATGTTGACTTTGGAGCCTTAATATATCCTATTTGTTGTCCAACCTCAATTGTCTTTTTCATTGAACGACCAAAAATAGCAACCTTACGATTATTTATTACAGAAGCTTCAACAATTTGTTGAACACGATAAATATTTGATGCAAACGTTGCGACTATTATTCTTGAATCAATATGGGTAAATAACTCTCTAATTGATTCTCCAATTCTTCTTTCTGATTGGGTGTTACCCTCAACGCAGGCGTTAGTCGAATCAGCCATAAGAAGTAAAACACCTTCTTGACCTAAATTAGCAAGTTTATCAAATTCTGTACCAGGGCCAAGTGGTGTTAAATCAATTTTAAAATCACCTGTTGTAACAATATTTCCAAGTGGCGTTTTAAAAACAAATGCATAACTATCAGGGATTGAATGACACATTCTTATGAATGATAATTCAACATCTCCCTTGAATGTATATTTATAATGTGCTTTGAACTCGATAATTTGTGGCACTTTAATGTCTTTGTACTCTTGAAGCTTATTTTTAATAAGCTCGATTGCAACTCCTGCTGCATAAATCTTAGGAATACGAACCTTTTTAAGCATAAAAGGTATTCCACCGATATGGTCCTCATGACCGTGAGTAATAAAAAGACCCACAATTTTTTCTTGGTTTTCAATTAAATATTGATAGTCGGGAATTACATAATCAACGCCTAAAAGATGTTCATCTGGGAACAAAATACCAGAGTCAATAATGAATATTTGATTTAAATATTCAATACAATACATATTTTTTCCGACCTCACCAAGTCCACCAAGTGCAAAGACACCAATTTCGTCTTTACCCTTAATATTTTGGTTACTCACAAAAATTCCTCCTTTGTTTAATTGCTTTTTCAAACATACTTATTATACATCAATAAATTAAAAAATTCTAGTCATAATTAAAAAAGTTAATTGAAAAAGTAAATTCCGCTATGAATAGTAGAAAAAACTAAAAAAAGAAATGTAGGACTAAATTCCGCTTAAGAAAAGGAAAAATCAGAGTTA
>MNRZ01000052.1 GCA_001916215.1 Clostridium sp. CAG:307_30_263 | reverse complement strand
TTAAATTATACTACAAAAAAAGGTTCATTCCCAGATTTTAATCTGAGTTTGAACCTCTTTTTTATTTTTAGAAGCTGTTTATTTTTTTACAGCACCTTTATAATACAATCTTAATTTGATTCCAAGATTGAGTCAATTTTTTCTTGAAGTGTATCCCACTCTGTTTTCAGAATAGAATAGTAATTGTTGTCTTTCTTTAAGTAATTAGATTCATTCAACGAACTATCATATCTTTTATCATTAGAATAACACTTTCTTCCGGATTTAATAATTGCATCAAATAAATCGTATAATTTTTTGTCCAATTCATCTTTGCTATTAAATAGTTCTGGTGTAAACAATGAACTTATTGAGTCAATATCTCTAAATATATCGTAAAAATAAGTACTATATGATCCTTCTCTAATATTATTGAAGATTGTGGTCAACTTATTGCCATCTATATTACCTGAGGCATATCTAGAAGCAAAAGCTGCAAATGCAATACAAGTAGTTCTTGCGTTATGAGCGAATGGAATCAATTCGTTTGCATTTGGATTAGTAGCAATTTTTTCATCAAATTTTTTTAAAAAAGTATTTCTAAAATAATAATCCACATAAAGCAATTCTTTAGTTATTTTTGCAATTTTATCCTGATTTCCATTAAATATAGGTTCGTAATATTCTTGATTGTATAATGCAGATGGCTTATTTCTACTTGTAGCAGGTAACTGAAAGATTGCGGCAAGACATAGTTTTCCAGTGTCAGCTAAGTCTGTATTAAGATATTCTTCCTTAAATTCTCTTGGGACTACTTCACCACGTTTTGTTTGATAGAATATTCCATTAGATCTCATAGTGTTAGCAAATCTAACTTGTTCTGGTGAATTTGCCTTTAAATCTACTGGTTTTATTGCTTTTTGAGAGTTTGTTGCCTTTGCAATCTCTAGAGCAAATAAATTTTTTTCATCTTCATTATTGCCTCTAACTGTAATAATTTTACAAGGTAAATAAAAGTCATTATCTTTATTAAGTTCTTTTGACTTATAAAGATTGTATGTAGTTTGACCTCCGTTAACAATTGAGAAATTTTTCAACTTTATTTGCTTACCACTTATGTCAAATTCATCACAAATAATAGTTAAACCATTATTTTTAAACCAAAACATATAAGGATCATTTTTAATTGAATCTTTAATTGCTCTATCAATATTGCTACCAGCTACATGATATCTAAGATTTCTTGCTAAAAGGTTTAAACCATGTGTGCCATAAAGTTCTTTGATGCAGAATGCAGATACATTTGCTATAACAGCTTCATCACCATATTCTAAATAATTATTCGATGCATCAATTATAATTTTTCCTGATTCAACAGTTGGTCTTCTTGATTCGGCTTCTTTGATTTCATCACAAACATCATCCGCATATAGAACTCTTAATTCAAATTTATCACTATTTGGAATTAAAGCTTTGAAGGCTCTATCTATTCTGTCTTTTCTAATTCCACCTTTATTTGCACTTGTATAAAAAGCAAATACAATTTTTGATTCTTCACCAACTTCAGCATTCAGATTCAAGAATCTTGTAATTACTTTTTGTTGAATTGTTCCGTAATTTCCAGATACCATATCATTATAAAATCTAACCATCTTAGTAATTGCATTTGAAACATCCTCAAACGAAATATTTTGGTAGAACTTAGATTGAACAATTACAAAATTGGATTCATCTGAATTAGGGTCAGTTAATAGAGCATCAGCACCTCCATCGTTGCATCCGTCTACAACAGTATCTCTCATCATTTGTTCATTAAATGTTAAAGATGGGTTTTTATAAAAATTAGATTTTACACATAATATAGAGAAAACATAATCATCCGTTTTTTCTCTCAATGATGGATTTAATTCTTTTAATTGCTGTATTTTAGTTTTAATATATTCGTAATTTTCATTTGATGGCATATGTTTACTCCTTTTTAAGACAATATTCATAGAAATTCTACCATATTTTGATAAAAAGATCTAGATCCTAAAGGCATATACAACGAAATTACAACAAAAAAGAAAAAGACTACAGCAGGAGTAGCCATAGTCTTAGCCAGAAAGGAGGCTTTGATTTTTCTATAAGGAAACTACCAACCTAAAGGAGATTAAGTTGATAGTATATCTTCTTAATTCTTATTGTAGACTTCGTTAACAGCTTCAATATAGCAATTAAATGATGTATGATTGTTGTCATTTCTTCTTAGGTACATATTCTTCTTGTTAAGGTAAGTGTCCCTAACCTCATTCCATAGATTATTGTCTTTGAGCCATTTTACTCTTTCAGTTAAGCCTTTTGAATTTGGACCAACATTCCATATCCACTCATCATAAGCAACATAACCTGTCTTCTTATGAATTAATCTATACCAAGTTCCATCATGATCTTCGTGAACGATTGCAAGATCAATACTAAATTCAGTAGAATTGCCTTTAGTAAAGTGTCTTCTTTCAGTTGATAAGCAAGATGTGGAATCACTGCAGTCTGACCATTCATTATCTTTTAATACAATGTTGAATTTTTTTCTGATGTATTCCTTGATTTGCTTTCCATCATTAATGTTGCATGAAGAGTTAATAACAACTAAGTTATAGTCCAAATCAACAGGTTCTTTCTCGTTTTGAGTTTCAAGATTCTTTGCTCCGCTTCCAACCAAATGAGCTTCAACTGTTAAAAAGTCATCATTATTAATTGTTTGGACGAGTTGATTAACTATTCCAGAGCAAAGATTTCTCATTCTTTGTAAAAAGTCTTTGCCATCAATAAAATAGTACATAAAAATTCTCCTTCTTTGCCCAATCCAACCCATCTGGAGAATCATGTTCTTCAAATCATTAAAGAATACACCTAAGTTAGATTTTTGTCAATAACATCACAACCAAATTATAATACATTTCTTTGTATCAAACCTATAGTTCTAATATGGCAAACATTTACTATTATAATACAATTACAACCTCTTGCTATTTTTTGCAACCCCTAGAGGTAAAATGCAAACCCATCATATGAAATTAATCGATATCAAAACAAATATATTTACTTTTTTAAGTTACATCTTTTTTGTTTTATTTTCTTTTCTCATTTGAGGTTGACCCATTTGTTGTTTGATTTTTTCTACCACCTCTAATTGACCTTGTTTAAATAAGTTCATACTATTTATTTCATTTATAAGTCCTTGTGGCAAATATGGGTTTTGTATTATTTCCCAATTAATATTTTTGTATCCCAAGTTTTTTGCCATTTCTTCTAACATTTTTGTTTTATTATTTTCTATTTCTTTTTGTTTTTGTGGAAAATCCTCGGTTTTTATATTCAAAGATTTTAAATAAATATTATATTTTTCAATGACATTTTTATCATCATTAAAGACTATAGGAATTAAATTCAAAATATTAACTGATTGTTGATCAACATATCCAATTGCTCGATATGACATAAGATGAGAAAATACTCTCACTTTGTCTTTTCTTTTTTCACTTCTGTTTTGTAGCCATTGTCCGATTAACACAGCAAAAATAGGAATAACTATAATTGCAATAATATTTATTATATCTAGCACCATATAAACTTCTTTCTTATCTTGAAATTTCTTATCTTGAAAAATTTTAACACATAATTTAATTATTTTCAATTATTAGCGCATTGGCAAAATTTTAATAACTGATTTGTAAAATGCAATAAACATCGCACTAAAAAACTTAAAACTAAATACTAATTTTTCTTTACCGGGTGTCTAATGACAGTTTTTAATTTATTAATATCACATTTTCTTGGATCACTTAAATAGATTTCATGATGATATCTTTCATCAGTTATATCTAGTTCATAACCATTTTCTTTCATATATTCATGCATTG
>MNRZ01000014.1 GCA_001916215.1 Clostridium sp. CAG:307_30_263 | reverse complement strand
GTAAAAAGAAACGGATTGAGTCCTTTAGAATATAGACAACAATCCGTATCTCAATTATAATATTAAATTACTTAGTCCAATTTATTGGGTACCTAACAATCAATTCCTCTATAAATATAAATCAAGCATTTATTTTTCTTAAAAATTGTTCTATAATGTGTAAAAAAGGTAGATGAGGGGCAAGAAAATACTAAAAAGTCTGTTGTAAATAACAATGAGGGCTTTAAAAGCTTTGAAGATACTAATCAACATGTACCATACTACGTTAATCAGCCTAATGTTCAACCCGGTGTTGATGATAGTGGAAGCTTTGGTTGGGCAATATTAGGCTTTTTCATTCCACTTTGTGGATTTATATTATATCTAGTTTGGATAGATACTAAGCCTAAATGTGCTAAAAATGCTGGTATAGGAGCACTTGTTAATATATGTCTTAATGTACTATTTATGCTTTTAGCAATTATTGTTATAACCATTTGTGCATATATTTAAGGGGGACACTATACATCCCCTTTTTTATTCCTATTTTATCATGTAAGTTAAATAATATGGTAATGTTAACACATTATCTTGAAGACTTATATTAGAATCACAAAGCTTTATTAAATAATTAGCACTAGGATATTTAATATTATCATTTAAAACAGTTCTTGAACTTTTTGTATTGCCATTTCTAGCTTTAACCTCAATTAAGGTTACCTCTTCTTTATATCGGACAATAAAATCTATTTCTAGTCCCGAATCTTTTGCAAAATAATATAATGGTATTTTATTTTTAATTAAAGCATCTGCTACAATATTTTCATAAATAACGCCTTTATATATCCCCATATTTCCAAACATAATATCCCTAAGTGCATTATCATCTAACATCGAAACAAATAAACCTGTATCAGTTAAATACAATTTAAAAATATTATCAATCTTATTTCCCTCTAAAGGTAATTCTAATCTTGTTAAATTATAACAATATTCAATTAAGCCATATTCTTTTAACCACCAAATTGCAGGATCATATTTTTTACTAGTTCCTTTTGTTTCAAGCATTGAATAAACAAATTTTTTATTTTCTTTAGAAAGTTGGTTTGAAATAGAACTATATACTTTGTTAATTTTCATAAGTAAGGTCCTGTCAATAACCTCTTCTTCATCCTCATTTAAATGCTTAGCAAAATCATCTTTATAGCCTTCTAATATATCTCTTTGTTCACTACGAACCATTTTATAATCATTCGTTTTTTAAAACACATCAACAACAGCAGGCATTCCTCCAGCACATATATATTCTTTAAAATAATTTAGCATTGCTATATGAACCGCATCATTAATTCTTTTTTTAGTTTTAAAACAATCATAAAGATAGTTTAAAGTTTCCTCATTAATCCATTTAGCCTATAAAAATTCTTCAAAATCCATAGTGGTCATATAAACAATATGTTCAAAGCCGACTGACACTCCACCATGATAATTTTTATTATAGCCTTTTATTCCTAATAATGATCAAATTGCGATAATATCATATCTACTGTCTTCCATAAAAGGCTTTATTGAAGCTCTAGCCCCAGAGCACTCTTGAATTTCATCAAAGATAATAACAGTTTCATTAGGAATAAATTTAAACCGAGAATTTAAAATCGAAAGATTACTAACTATTTGAGAAATATTTAAATCAAATTCAAAAGCTTTTTTCATATTTAAATCAACTTTAAAATTAATATAGACAACATTATTATAATTTTCGTTTGCAAACTTTTTTTACAATAAAAGTTTTCTCTATTTGACGCAATCCATCAATTATAACAATTTGATTCAAAGGATTTTCGTAATATTCATTTAGAATTTTTTCTATCTTTCTATTAAACATAAAATCAACTCATTTCTATTTTTCCAATATTTTTTAGAGTTAAAAATATTACTTTTTCAATATTTAAATAAATATTATTTTTAATCAAAATAAAAACCGCCATATGATATTAATTATCCTAGCGGTTTATTTTTTTATTTATCAAATATAACACTAAATTTAATTGAATGATCATCATCACTTGTAGCTTTTATTCTGCCACCATGAAGTTCAGTAATTGTTTTAGCAATCGAAAGTCCAAGTCCATAACCTTGCTTATGCTTAGACATATCCTCCTTACGATAATAACGTTCAAAAAGATAATTATGATCACCCGGTTCAATTTTATCAACGTTGTTTTGAACATCAAGACAAATATACTTACTATGAGCATATAAATTAAGCTTTATAATTGAATCATCGCTTGCATACTTTATCGCATTATCAAGTAAAGTAGAAATAAGTTCACCTATCATAGAAACCTCACCTGTAATCATTAGATTAGGTTCAATTTCCGTTTTAATTTGTTTTCCATTTGAAGATGCTAAAACATTAAAGGATTCACTTACTTCCTGGGCTACATCACTTATTGACATAGATACTTTTGTTAATTTATAATTATCCTCATCAAGTTTAGAAATAAACATTATTTTTTTAAGAAGATCATCCATTCTTATTGTTTCTTTATCAATCATTCTTGTCCATTCAGATGGACCATTTTCCATTTCAATAACCTCATTAGTAGCCTTAATAATGGCAATTGGTGTTTTAATTTCATGATTAATATTTGTTACAAATTCTTTCTTTGCTTGATAAGAGTCAAGAATTGGTTTTGTTACAATCTTAGAAAAAATTATCACAAGACTAGATATTAAAATTAAACCACCCAAGCTAACTAATATACTAATAAGCATAAATGTATTAAAGCTTTGGCGTTCCATTGATGATTCCATGAAAACATAAATTATTTTATTAGTTTGAACTATTTTTTTATAATAATACGAATTATAAAAACCTTTATCCTTCCTAACTGTTTGATAAGCTAGTAATGCGTCTTCTTCACTTACTGTAGCTACATGTCTTAAATCAACTGAAGCATTGTCATTTTCAATAATTACCTTAAAATATCTTGCAGAAAAAGGTGCTTCACCATGATTTTGCGGACGACCATTATCTTCTAGCACCATGTCAATTTTATGGGATAGATTTCCTATCATACTTACATAATTAACGCTATTCATTACAATTACAACAGCCATAAAAACAACAAACAAAATAGTGACTGTAATTAAAATAAATTTCCTTTGAAGTTTTTTAATCATGACTTTCCTCCAAAGTATAACCGGCATTTCTTACTGATTTAATTGTAATATTAGTTCCCAAACTCTTAAGTTTTTTTCTAAGATATGATATATATACCCATAATGTTGTAATATCACCATCATCATATCCGTATACATGCATAAGAAGCTTATCCTGAGAAATTATACTTTCAGGATGAATAATTAGCGCCTCCATTATTTGATATTCCTTCGCACACAATGTTTCTTCTTTTCCTTTACAAGAAAGCCTAAAGGTCAAGGGATTTAAAGATAGACCTTTATAGTTATAGCTAGTAGTTTCTTTATCTTGACCTCTTCTAATTAAGGCTCTTAAACGTGCTAAAAGCTCAGCACTAGCAAAAGGCTTAGTAAGATAATCATCAGCTCCATTATCAAGTCCCTCAAGCTTATCATCTAGCTGACTTTTAGCTGTAAGCATAATTACCGGTGTTTTAATATTTTGTCTTCTTATTTCTTTAAGAAGACTAAAGCCATCAAGCTTAGGCATCATTACATCAAGGATAATAGCATCATAACTACTAGAGGTAATAAAATCTAGGGCTTCTTCGCCATCATAGGCACAATCGACAGTATAATTATTCTTTTTGAGTAATACCGAAAGAACATGCGAAAGCATTTTTTCATCATCACATAATAATAAACGCACACTACCACCTCAAAATAATTTTACCACATTAATCCATTTGCGTATCTAATTTTTTTGTTAGAAGTAAATTCATATTGCCATTTCTAATTCTAATTTCATCAAGAAGACTCTTAAGACTATTATCTTTAGGAATAAATGAATAACTTAATACAAATGTTGTACCCATATCAGCTGATTTAACCTTGAATAGTTTATAACTTTTAGCATATTCTTTAAAGACATCATCAAAAACATTTTCAAAATTCATATCCTCAGGTACACTTATTTTAATAATATATTCATCATTTTTCTTTCTTTTAGAAAGATAAAAATTAATTCCTAAAACAACTAAAATAACAACACCAAAATAGATTAATCCTAAATAGAAATAACCAAGACCCATTAAAAAAGCATAGGCTACCATAAAGAAAATATAGGTTAATTCTAGACTCTCCATATTTTTAGAACGATAACGAATAACCAAAATACCAGCAAGAAGGGCAGTTAATGCTCTTTCATATTGACTTCCATCACTAGTTGTATTATTAAGAATTAGTGTTCCTCCTGAGATTAATACAACTAATACTAAAGGAAGAATCACAAGGGTTGAAGCGTAATTTTCACTACATCCGTCTTTCTTCTTAAAATACCAATATATTCTTGAAAAAACTAAAGCCGTTATTAAAACTGTTCCTATAATTAAAAATAAAATTGGCCAATTATTTGTATCTAAAATACTTTTAAGCATATTTACCTCCTGTTAAATACAATTTATATTCCTCACCATATTTTGAAAAGCTAGAGCTTCTGATTTTAAGATTATCTAAAATCCTTGCAAGCCACAAAGGATAATTATTTTTCACCTTAATTTCTAAGATATATTCATCCTTTTTGATGACATCTATAGTACTTTCATCCGTTTTAAAACTTAAATTTGAACGTCTTGAATGAATATTATTATCCAAGGTTAAACGAAGGGTTGGATCTTCAAGATCAAAAAATCCTAATCTATCATAAGATAAATATACCTTAGGCATAAGCTCATATCTTTTCATTAAATATTTAATTTCTTTTATTGCCATTCTTGATTCATAATCAGTTATATGCTCAAGATTATCACCCCTAAAAAAAGAATCTAATTCTTCCTTATTCACAACAACTCTTCTTTTACCAACAACACCACAAGCTTTTTTCTTAAGCTCAATAAAGTAAGAATCAGCCTCATAATATTTTCTTACTCTAAGCTTTTCTTTATAAATAGGCTTATTTATTGAATTTGAGATTAAAGTATTATTAATCGTATCATAATAAATATTTTGAATTTTATATGTTTTATTATTTTCACAATAGGGGTCTAGCTTCATGTGACCCTTAATGCCTTTAAGTAATTCTTCATATTGACTTTGATTAATTAAATACTTCTTCTCAATTCTTTTAAAAGATAATATTTTCATTATGCTACTCCATAAATATTACCACTAAAACTAGAAATACTATTAATACTTACTGAGCTCGATTTACCATAGCCAGCATAAATAATATGATTAATATTATTTTTAGATACATAAAGTTCTAGTGTTAGTTTAGAATCAACCGTTAATGTAAGATACCTTCCGTATGTATTAGATTGTCTCATAACACTACCTGAAACGCCAGAAGCAAGCGTTGGCTTTTGATCCATTCCCGAACATCCAGCAAGAAGTAAATTTCCACCTGTCATTTTAAATGTATTATCAAAATCTAAGACACCATTACCGCCATCAGCTGGTCCAATAGCAATAACATTACCACCTGTCATTACAATATAGCCATTACTATCAAGACCATCACCTGATGCATTAACATAAACTGTTCCTGACTTAAAATATATATAAGCATCTTCAATTTTATTAGTAGCGTTAATACCATCATCAGATGCATTAGCCTCAACAACCCCACCATCAAAAGTTATAATATTACCCTCTATTGCCTCATAGGATTCTTTAATTACAATATAACCACCAGTTATATCAAGCTTATAATCTGCATGAATACCATCATCATCACTGACAATCTCTAAATCACCACCAGATATGCTAATATTACTAAGACCAGTACTTCCATTTTCAAGAGTTACATCAGCATTAGCATGAATGCCATCATCATGAGAGGAAATAACAATATCTCCACTGTCAATTGTAATAGTATTATCAGCCTTAATTCCTTTTGAAGAATAATCTGACTTATTACTATTACCATCATTCATTCCCCCATGGCCTCCCATTCCTCCAGGACCTCCTATACCAGGACGAGTAGTAGTTTGATAAGTTTCATAGCTTGTAAGTAAATTACCATTTCTTAAAGATATGTAGATACAATCATACCTTGTATTCAAATTCATATTATCAGTTTGATATGTAGTACCTGATACGGTAGCTGTTATTTTATAACTTGTAATATCTGAAGGAAGTGCGAAGCTTAAATAGCTTCTACCAAAGCCAGAAGAAATACTTGTACCTTTAATCGTTTTTGTGCTTCCATCGCTTAAGGTAGCCGTTATTGTAGCATTTGTAATATTATTATCAAGTCTAAGATAAAAGTTTGATGTTTGGGTATTTGAAATCTCACTTGAATATTCAGAATAAGAATCAGTATTAATTGTTAGATTAGGTGAATTAGTAATAACAACATCATAGCTTGCATCTATACCATCAAAGGCAGCGTATAGTTTAACCGTACCGCCATTAATTGTAACCGTACCTCTTTGATTTCCCTTTGAAGAAATATCACTATTTGTTGTTTTAATCGCATCTCCTGAAGAAGAAATAGCCAATACATTAGCTTCTTCAATTGTAACAGAATCATTGCCTTTAATAGCGTTATTAGGTGCTGTTACATTTAAAGTAAGATTTTTAATCTTTAAATCATCCTTAGTATGAATACCATTATTTAGACTTGAAGTAATATTTAAAGTTCCTTTCCCCTTAAGGTCTAAATCACAATCAGCATAAATAGCACTATTAAATGAACCTTCTGTAGTTCTTAAATCACTAACTGTATTTTCTGTAGCCTTTTTAGCTGTAATTTTTAAATCACCTAAATTATAGCCAACAATAGGAGTGTAGGTATCTGATTGTATACTAACCCCATTAAGGATTAATTCAACCTCTGCATCTTCTCCTGATATAACAACTCTACCATTGTAATCACCAGATAAGGTATAAGTACCACTAGCTAGAATATATAAGGCATCAGAATCAATTGCGACATAGCCATTATTATTAGTTACGGTTTTATTGGCTAAATCAATTAAAATATCCTCTTCACTATTATATTCACTATTTTCTGTTAAAGTAGGAAGCTCAAAATCAATAGTCGTTGTCTCATTATCAGTATCTGCACTTGTATCAGTAGTTGAACTAGATGATCCTGAAGTTATACTATCAGTTATATTTGATATATCATTCGAAGTAGAAGTACTTTTTCCACATGAAGCTAGGGCCAAAACACCTAGTGTCATTAAAATAACATTCATTTTTTTCATTTTAAAACCTTCTTTCTGCCTATATTATAGAAAAGAAAGCTTAAATGAACCTTAAATTTTTAAGGCAAATTAAAAAGGACAAACTTTTATGCTTATCCTTAAACTATATTATATATTTAAAATTTAAAAAGTTCGTCAGCAGTAATAACGTTATTAAATACATTTGAATATTCATTTGAATCTAATCCATACGTTGTAATTAATGTATTTTGAACAACCTTCTTTTTACTTATCTTTTCAATTAGCAAGTTAGTCCTTTCCATTATCTTTAAATAATAATCCTTATTAACTTTATATTTTGTTGAATAAAATTTTAGTTCACACATGTTTATAACATTATCATTTCTAGATATTAATAAATCAATCTGATAACCATCATCTTTGTTATAAAAAGCGGAAGATTGTGTAATAACAGAAGATATTCCTAACGCAAATTTAATTTGCTCAATATGATTAAAACAAACATTTTCAAATGCATATCCTCTCCAAGAAGATAAGGATTGACTTGTAACATTTTGTGACCAATATTTTTCATTTAATTTTGTTCTATCATTTAAAAAAGTTAAATAAAATAAGCAAAATGGATCAACTAATTTATAATGCTTTTCAGTTTTTTTGAAACCAAACGGAATATATTCAATTACAAAATCACTTACAATAAGTGAATTTAAATATTTAGAGAAAGTTCCACCATCTTTCATTTTCAATTTTTCCAATATTTCATTTTTAGTAAATCCTATACTATTTTTATATAATAGTTTTACGATATCCTTTATTTTATCAGGTGATGTAAAAACAGACGCAAAAAGGCGATCAAATTCCAAAGAAAATAAAGCATTTTTCTTAAAAAATAATTCATCAATATTTTGAGCCAAAGAATAAGAAGGATTAATATAGTTTAAATAATATGGAATTCCACCAAATATCATATAACATTGAATAATATCATATCTTGAAAATTTAACATTGTTACTACATAAAAATTCCTCACATTCATGTAAGGTAAAAGGAGCAAGCTTTATTTCATAAGTTACTCTGCCATATAAACCACCATGATTATTAATTAAATTATTTTGAAACCAAGATGTCGCACTACCACAAATAATAAGCATTAAATTATCTTTTGCACAACCAAAATTATTCCAAAATCCTTCAAAGGCTTTAATAAATTCTGATTTTTTAGTATCTAGCCATGGTAATTCATCAATAAAAACAACCATTCTTTTTTCATTATCGTGTTGTAAAATTAATTTTTGTAACAAAAAGAATGCTTCATACCAATTTTGTGGCTTTTTTTCATCGTTTAATCCATAAAATAAAAGAGATGTATAAAATTGCATTAATTGCCTATTTAGTTGTAAATTTTCTGTATCATCTTCTGGTGATAAACCTGTATGTTTAAATACAAAATCATTTTTAAAAAAATGATTTATTAAGTAAGTTTTTCCAACTCTTCTTCTGCCAAATACAGCAACAAGTTCGGCCTTGTTTGAATTATATAATCTATTTAATTCATCAATTTCTTTTTTTCTTCCAATCATAGTCCATATATTCCTTTCATTTAAATTATATCATTTTTATTTTAAGCGGTCAATTACACTTTTTATGTAATTTTCGCTTGCTATCTCCTTATTTTTTCGAGATATCCAGCGGATTTTAATATATTTGTATAAAATTCCGCTGATTATAAATATAATAAATAAAAGTAATTTTCTTTTTCTTTTAACTAAAACTTTATCTACTTACCATTTAACATCATCAAATTCAAGTTTGTAAAATTTAAAAATTGCCACTCCTCTTCCTTTACATTAGGGTTAATCCTAATAGCTTTTGTTCATAACATTTAGTAGTTTATCAATAAGATTAATATTGAAATCATAAAATAATTAAAATACTTATATAATAGATAATATTATTCAATTTTACCATTTTTATTTATAGTTATCGTACTAATATCAGAAGTGATATTTTTTAGGCATTTTAAGCACAAAATAATAATATGCAACATCTAATATTTGGCCATAAGATTTCGTTTCAATATTCAATGTAATTTCATTACCTTGAATAGAATATGATACTATTTTACTTATATTACTAGAACTTGATTCAAAATCTATAAATATAATCAAAGAATTATTAGTAAAATAATTATCATCAAATTTTTCAAATTCTAAAGCATTAGAAACTTCAAGAAATTCATCTAATTCAATTCTTGAATTTATTAACGCTGGTTTCTTATCAACAACATCCTTATCAGGATAAAATCTAATGTATTCAGAATCAATTTCGGTATTACTTGAACAACCACCAAAAAAAATACTTAAAAATATACCTAATGTAATAAATAATCGTTTAATTTTCATAGTTATCCCCCTCAACATTAAAATATATAATTACATCAATCACATATATTCTATAAAGACTCTAATTAAATATATTTTATCATAATACGCTTCTACATTTTAAATTTGCTATGTAAAATTATTACATTATAGCTAATTTTATTTTTTTGATGATATTAGATATAAAAACCGAAACTTATTATAATTTAAATTTATTATAAAATTGTCATATAATCAAAGGACAACATTATTTGTTATCCTTTGATATTATTAATATTAAATTTTAATCATTATTTGGAACATCAATATTTGAAGGCACAACATCATAGCCATAAAATTCACGATTAAAATAGGCCCTACCTTTTGTTATTGATTTTAAATCATTTACATATTCTATAATTTCAGATTCTGGTACTAAAGCCTCAAGTTTTTGTTGCCCAATGGAATTTATATCCATTCCTACAATCTTAGCCCTTCTTGTATTTAAATCTGATAAAATATCACCAACAAGCTCAGATGACGCTGTTACAACTATTTTCATAATTGGTTCAAGTAATACTGGCTTAGCCTTCATATAAGCATCCTTAAAAGCTAATATAGCAGCGTTTTTAAAGGCTACCTCATTAGAATCAACGGGATGATATTTACCATCAGTTAAAACAGCGTGAACTCCAATAACCGGATAACCTTTTAGTAATCCTTTTTGGCAAGCCTCATTAAAGCCTTTTTCTACAGCCGGGAAATAATTTTTAGGTACTGCCCCGCCAAATACCTCTTCTGAAAATGAATTTGACTGATCGAGTTCAAAACGCATTTCAACAACCCCAAAGAAGCCACTTCCACCTGACTGCTTAATATAACGTCCACTTCCCGTTGCGGAAGTCTTTATTGTTTCCCGGTAGCTAATCTTATAATCTGTAAGATCTAAATTAAGCTTATAGGTTGTTTTCATTTTTTGTATAATATAATTTAAATGACCAGTTCCTAAAGAGCCAATTAATTGTTCATGAGTGTCAGAATTTCTCACAAATTTAACGGTTGGATCTTCAAGTATTACTTTGGAAATAACAGTTGAAAGCTTATCCTCATCATTTTTAGTATGAGGCTTTATAGCTTTATAATAAACTGCTGAAGGATATTCAATTAAAGGATATGAAATATGTGATTTTAAACTTGACAAGGTAACACCATTAGAAAGTGAAACCTTTGTTATAGCACCAATATCACCTGCATGAACTTCAGATACTGGTTTTAAAGTAGCACCACATATTATATTTAAGTTGTTTACTTCAATATTCGCTTTATTTAAATTATCATAAACAGTGTCCCCAATATGTAAAGTTCCTGAATTAACCTTAAAGATATTAGTTATACCTGCATAAGGATCAACATTTGTTTTAAATACAAACGCACTAAATTCCTCACTATCTAGCGTTTTTCTTAAAATTTCCTTACCATCATCATCGATACCCTTTAAAGGCTTTAAATCAGAAGGATTAGGAAGATAATCAATTAGCATTGATAAAAGCGTATGAATACCTATTTTCTTTAAGGCTGAGCCAACAAGGACAGGAATTAAACGGCCATTTAAAACACCATCACGAAGTCCTAATCTAATCTCTTCTTTAGTTAAATCCTCACCGGCAAAAAACTTTTCCATTAACTCTTCACTTGATTCAGCTACAGCCTCAACCATTTGATTATGAAGTTCAAAAACAACCTTACGTTTATCAGGATAAATTTCTGCATCATCACATGTTTTTCCATTATACTTACGAGCCTTTAGTTCAACTACATTAATAAATCCGTCAAAATTATTATCATGACCCATTGGATAACAAAAAGGGATAGCAGATGAGCCAAAATGAAGCTTAATATCTTCTAATAGACTTTCAAATTTAATTCCATCCTTATCCATTTTATTAACATAAATAATAGTAGGAATATTTCTCTTTTTAAGCATATTATAATGCTTAATCGTTTCTTCTTCTACTCCATTTTGAGCATTAATAACTAAAATAGCTCCTTTAACAACGGATATCGTACCAATTGCCTCTTGAATAAAATCATCATTTCCTGGCAAATCAATTAGATTAATTTTATAATCTTTAAAGTTAAGAGGAATTATACTAGATTTAATACTTGAACCTCTTTGACGTTCTTCGTCTAAATAATCGCTTATCGTATTTTTCTTTTCAATACTTCCCATCTCTTTACCAATGCATTCTGATGCTAGTGCTTCAACTAATGTTGTCTTACCACTTGCCATATGACCTAAAATAGCTACATTACGAATTTTATTTTCCATTATATCAACTCCAAATCTCTTGTAAGCGCTTTCTTTATTAAATTATAACATATTATTACTAAAATGAAAAGTTTTGATATAAATAAAAAGGTATCAATTTTTTTGATACCTTAAATAACTTTATGATTGTAATGCAGAAATAATTAACAATCCTACAATATAGCAAGCAAAAATGCTTAATAATGCGATACAAAATTGCACTAATAATGCTAATTTTTTATTAGAAATCTTATAATACATACATAAACCAACACTACTGATTGCACAACTAATTAATCCCCCAACTAAACCACCTACAACGGGGAAAATTTTAACTAGAGCCGGAATATTACCAAATATCATTATAAATGCCACTGGTGCTACAAATAATAAATAGACATACCATGGCATTTTAGGACATATCTCATAATCTTTTCCATTAGCATTTACGGATATACCTTTATATTGATTTCCTTTTATAGTAATGAGATTTTCATTATCTTCACCATAAACAAACTCAGTTTTAGATATTTTTCTTATTTCCTTACCATTGATAAAAATTTTTTTGCTTTGTTTCCAAAATGATTCAACATAAGTTAAATTTGAACCATTCTCTAAAATAATAGTCTTTTCCATAAAATTTTTTCCTCTCTTCCTATCACCATTATAATATATCGAATAATAAAAAAATAGATAAAATTAAAAAAAGACACTAAATTAATAGTGCCCTTAATTTATATTAGTCAACGAATTCAACTACAGCAAGACCTGCAGCGTCTCCACGACGGAAACCAGTCTTAATAACTCTAGTATAACCACCGTTACGAGTTGCAAACTTTGGTCCGATTTCATTGAAAAGCTTTTGAATAGCGTAGTTGTTATTCTCATCCTTTTCGAAACGAACAAGCTTAGCAGCTTGACGACGAGATGCTAAAGTATTAGTCTTTGCTAAAGTTACCATCTTATCAGCTAGCTTCTTTAATTCCTTAGCCTTTGATTCAGTAGTTTCAATCTTACCGTTAAGGATTAAATCAGTAACTAAATCACGAAGTAATGCCTTACGAGCAGCACTACAACGACGTAATTTACCGTATGCCATATAAAGTCCTCCTTCTATTGGATATTAGTCTTTCTTAAATCCTAAACCCATGCTTTCTAGTTTTTCTTTAATTTCTTTTAATGATTTACGTCCTAAGTTACGTACCTTCATCATATCCTCTTCTGATTTAGCTGTTAAATCAGAAACAGTATTTAATGCAGCACGCTTTAGACAGTTGTATGAACGAACAGAAAGATCTAAATCATCAATAGTCATATTTAACTTAGAATTTTGTTGATCCTCATCACGCTCGATCATGTATTCAGTAGATGAAGCCTTTTCAGACATTTCTACTATTACCTCTAGATGTTCAATCATCATCTTAGATGCAATAGCGATTGCTTCCTTGGCATTAATTGAACCATTTGTTTTAACTTCGATTGTAAGTTCATCAAAGTTTGCAGCATTCTCTACACGAGTTTTTGCAACATGATAACATACATTTACAATTGGTGTATAAATTGAATCAATTGCAATTACACCGATTGATGAATTATATACCTTGTTATCATTAGAGCCTACATAACCAACTCCACGGCGAACTGTAAGAACCATATTACATTCTCCGCCCTTTGCAACAGTACAAATGTGCTGTTCAGGATTGATTATAGTAACCTCACTACCGTGAATAATGTCTGCAGCTGTTACTTCACCTTCACCTTTGTGAATTTCAACAGTTGTTTCAAAATCACAATCATCAGAGTCAACACTTAAAATTACTCTCTTTAGATTAAGAACAATTGTAATAACATCCTCAACGATACCATCAACACTTTGGAATTCGTGTTGTGCACCGTTAAGCTTGAAGTTTACAAATGCGGCACCTGGAAGAGATGATAAAAGAGTACGACGTAGAGCGTTACCTAAAGTATCTCCAAATCCTCTCTCTAATGGTGAAATAACAAATTTTCCATAGCTACCGTCTGCAGATAATTCTTCAACGCTAGTTTCTGGCTTTAAAAATTTCAAATCCTTCATAATGTGGGCCTCCTCTTTTAATAATATCTACTATCCACGTGGACGCTTTGGTGGACGGCAACCATTATGTGGAACAGGTGTTACATCGTTAATAGCTGTAATCTCAAGACCAGCTACTTGAAGTGAACGAATAGCAGCTTCACGACCAGGACCAGGTCCCTTAACTGAAACTTCTACCTTTTGAACTCCTGAAAGGATTGCAGCCTTAGCAGCAGCCTCACTAGCCATTTGAGCAGCAAATGGAGTTGACTTACGGCTTCCCTTGAATCCTAGTGCACCGGCAGATGACCAAGAAATTGCATTACCTGCTAAATCGGTGATAGTAACAATAGTATTATTAAAAGTCGAATGAATATGAGCCACACCTACAGGTATGTTCTTCTTTGTACGACGTTTAGAAACATTTGCCATTATTTTTTACCTCCTTATTGTGCTTTCTTCTTGTTAGCGACTGTATGTCTAGGGCCTTTACGAGTACGTGAATTATTTCTAGTATTTTGTCCACGAACTGGTAATCCTTTACGATGACGGATACCTCTATAGCATCCAATTTCCATTAAACGCTTAATGTTAAGAGCAACTTCACGACGAAGATCTCCTTCAACCTTAATCTTAGCAACTTCAGAACGAATACGTCCCTCTTGTTCCTCAGTTAAGTCCTTTGTACGAATGTCCTCAGAAACATCCGCAGCCTTTAAAATATTTTTAGCTGTTGTATTACCAATACCATAAATGTATTGTAAAGCTACAACGATTCTCTTATCTCTTGGAATATCAATTCCTGCAATACGTGCCATATTAAACTCGCACCTCCTATTAATTAACCTTGTCTCTGTTTATGTTTTGGATTTTCGCAAATAACCATTACACGGCCCTTGCGCTTAATCACTTTACATTTGTCACAAATAGGTTTTACTGATGGTCTAACTTTCATCTTTATACCTCCAAATATATTCGTTACTTACGTCTGTAAGTGATTCTTCCACGTGTTAAATCATATGTGGATAACTCAACAGTTACCCTATCACCTGGTAAAATGCGTATGTTATTCATGCGGATTTTACCAGATACGTGGGCTAAAACTTGATGTTCATTTTCAAGTTGTACTATAAATTGTGTATTAGGTAAAACCTCAAGGACCTTACCTTCCATTTCAATTATATTATCCTTTGCCATTTTGCCTCCGAATTAAAAGTGTTGTCAGAAACTTATACCGTCTTCTTTACAACAAAAGGAATCAATCGATTCTTAAATTTATCACAAGTAACAGTGGTCCATAATCTGATAAAACCTTAACTCTGTACCAGCATTAGGGTTCAGCTAGTGTTGTGAAGCTTTAGGCCTAATCATAGCTATATAGCCAATGAACACCAGCTACCTTACTTAATCATAATAAATACCTTATTACGCAAGAAAAGGATGGTATCACTCAAGTTGAGTCGCTATAACGTACTTATTATAATACATTTTAGCATTGACTTCAACTTGTAAGTGTTTACCAACAAATTATTTTTTCCGCATTTATAGAATATTTATTAATAATGTAATCATTACTTTGCAAGTACAGCTTTGATATCTTCAAATACCTTGTTAAGTTCTTGATCACCATTAACAGTTTTAAGTAAGTTTTGTTTCTCATAATAAGCTAGAAGTGGAGCAGTTTGCTTATCGTAAACCTCTAAGCGGCTACCTGCTGTTTCAATTGTGTCATCTGCTCTTTGAATAAGAGGAGTTCCACAATTGTCACAAATTCCTTCTTTTTTAGGCTTATTAAAATCAATATGATATGTTGCACCACAAGTCTTACAAATACGACGACCAACGATACGTCTAATTAAAATACTTGCATCAACGTTTACATCTAAAACCGCATCAAGGGAAATTCCTTGTTCCTTCATAAATGAATCTAAAGCTTCAGCTTGTAAAACGTTTCTTGGGAAGCCATCAAGAAGGAATCCTTTTTTACAATCATCCTTAAGAAGTCTTTCCTTGACAATACCAATTGTAACTTCATCAGGAACTAAAGCACCCTTGTCCATATAGCTTTTTGCTAATTTACCAAGTTCAGTTCCTTCTTTAATTGCGGCTCTAAACATATCTCCTGTTGAAATATGAGGAATGCCGTAATATTCTTTAATATTAGCAGCCTGAGTACCTTTACCAGCACCAGGGCGGCCCATAATTAATAAACGCATAATAATCCTCCAAATTAGCTTATTAGCTTTGAGTAAGAATCATTTTCAGATTCAGCCTCAATTTGGTTGAATGTTTCAATTGCAACACCAACGATGATTAATAAGCTTGTTCCACCTACAGTAACAGTTGATCCCAAACCAAAAATCAATGAAACAATAATTGGAACTAATGCTAAGATTGCAAGACCAATAGCACCAATAGTTGTAACTCTAAATAATACCTTAGCAATTTGACGCTTTGTATCTTCACCTGGCTTATAACCAGGAATGAAAGCATTTTGCTTAGATAAATTATCACCAATCTTCTCAGGATCTATTGTTAAGAATGAATAGAAATAAGAGAAGAAGAAAATCATGATAATGTATAAAGCCATACCAATTGGCTTACTTGAGCTAAATACTTGATCTAGCCAATATGCAACATTACTTGATGTTGTTGTATAGCCTAACATACCAACAATAGTTAGGGGAATAGACATCAATGTTGAAGCAAAGATAACTGGGATAACTCCTGCGCTATTAAGCTTAACAGGAATATCTGAGTTTTCGTTACTTTGACGATTTGCATATTGAACAGGAATTTTTCTCTTAGCAGCTTCAAAGTATACTACTGCAACAATCATTGCCACATATAGTACAACAACAGTAATATACTTAGCAAGATTTGCACCACTAAAGGCACTTCCTAAATATGAACTATATAAGGTAGAGAACATATTTGGAATAGATGACACGATACCAGCACAAATGATCATTGAAGAACCATTACCAATACCATGCTTTGTAATGATATCTGCAAGCCACATAGTGAATGCAGAACCAGCGGTGATAACAATGGCCATATAGATATATAAGAACCATGTTGCACCAAACGCTAATGCGCTATTTGCAAGAATATTCTCTGGTCTTGAACCAAGTGAGAATAGTAAAGCTAAAGCTTGAATCATTGCAACTGCGATAGTAATATATCGTGTTATACGATTTGATTTAGCTTTTCCTTGCTCTCCCATCTCCTGCCATTCTTTCATACTAGGAATAATCATTCCAAGCATTTGAACAATGATTGAAGATGTAATATAAGGTGAGATACCTAAGGCAAGTACCGAAAATGATGACAAACCACCACCACTAAATGTGTTTAAAATAGTTAAGAAATCATTACCTTTTAGTACTTGTTTGATACTATTAGTATCGATTAGAGGAACTGGAATATAAGTACCTAATTTGAATACAAGCAAAATCAAGAATGTAAAAGCTAATCTTTTGATAATATCAGGATTGCTGAAAATTCTTTTTAATTTATTCAAATTAGATCACCTCAACAGTTCCACCAGCATTCTTAATTGCAGCTTCTGCAGATGCTGAAAACTTAGAAGCTTTAACTGTAAGTTTCTTTTCTAAAGTACCATTACCTAAAACCTTAACTCCGTCATAAGTCTTATTAACAAGACCAGCTTTAATTAATGTTTCAATAGTAACTTCAGCACCGTTTTCAAATACATTTAAATCTGAAACGTTAACAACAGCATACTCCTTGCGGTTTACGTTCTTAAATCCACGCTTTGGTAAACGTTGGAATAGAGGGATTTGTCCTCCTTCGAATCCTGGACGAACGCCACCACCTGAACGACTGTTTTGACCTTTTTGACCACGGCCAGCAGTTTTACCTAAACCGCTACCTACACCTTGGCCCTTACGCTTTCTAGTGTGTCTTGCACCTTCAACTGGCTTTAATTGATTTAACATTTAAAGGCACCTCCTTATTTTTCTACTACTTTTACTAAGTGAGCTATAGTTACGATCATACCTCTAATAGCTTCATTTTCCTCTTTAATTACAGTGTCGCCAAGCTTGTGAAGGCCTAGAGCCTTTGCAGTCTTAGCTTGATTTGGCTTAACGCCGTTGATTGATTTAATTAATGTAATTTCATATTTCATATTCGATTACCCCAAAATTTCTTCAACTGTTTTTCCACGGCGAGCAGCGATTTGTTCAACAGTACTTAATTCCTTAAGGCCTTCAAATGTAGCTCTTACCATGTTAATTGGAGTTCTTGATCCTAATGCCTTTGATAAGATATCAGAAATACCAGCAAGCTCTAGTACGGCACGTACTGGACCACCAGCGATAACTCCTGTTCCGGCTGCAGCTGGTCTTAATAAAACCTTACCTGCACCAAATGTACCTGTTACTGTATGAGGAATAGTTGTATTAACAGTAGGAACATAGATCATGTTCTTCTTTGCATTTTCGATGGCTTTCTTGATTGCATCAGGAACTTCGTTAGATTTTCCTGAACCGAATCCTACATTTCCTTTTCTGTCTCCAATAACAACTAGAGCAGCGAAGCGGAAACGACGACCACCCTTAACAACCTTAGTTACACGGTTGATTGTAACAACACGCTCTTCGAACTCTGGTTGTTCTAACTCTTTAGGTTCACGTTCTTTACGCATGAGATATCCTCCTTATTAGAATTCTAGGCCAGCTTGACGAGCAGCGTCAGCTAGAGCCTTAACACGTCCGTGATATAAATATCCACCACGGTCGAATACTACAACTTTAATGTTAGCAGCTAAAGCACGCTTAGCGATTAATGTACCAACTGCAGTAGCAGCTTCTACATTAGCACCATTTGTAAGCGCAAGTTCTTTATCTAGAGAAGAAGCGCTACATAAAGTCTTGCCATTAACATCATCAATAAGCTGAACATAAATTTGCTTATTAGAACGGAATACATTAAGACGAGGTCTTAGAGCAGTTCCCGCAAGATTTTGGCGGATTCTTAAATGTCTTTCTTGACGTTTAACATTCTTTGATACTTTACTAATCATAATATTTTAGCACTCCTTTCTATTACTTCTTAGCTGTCTTACCCTCTTTACGACGAATATGTTCATCAGAGTAGTGAATACCTTTACCTAGATAAGGTTCTGGTTCACGAACACCACGAACGTTTGCCGCAAATTGGCCAACAACTTGTTTATCAGAACCACTAACAACAACTTGAGTGTTCTTAGGAAGTTCTACCTTGATTCCAGCTGGAATCTCTAATTCAACATCATGTGAATAACCTGCAGATACAACTAAAGTATTACCCTTTAGTGATGCACGATATCCGACACCGACAATTTCAAGAGTTTTTGTAAAGCCCTTTGAAACACCTTCAACCATGTTATGGATATTAGCACGAGTTGTACCATGAATAGTCTTCATAGCTTTAGTGTCATTTGGACGCTTTACAGTAACTGTTTGTCCTTCAACAACAACTTGGATGTTGCTGTCAATTGTATTACTTAATTCACCTTTAGGACCCTTTACAGTAATAACATTACCATTTTGGCTTACTGTAACACCTTCAGGTAGATTGATTAACTTGTTCCCGATACGAGACATTTAAAACACCTCCTGTTAAAATTACCAAATGTAAGCCAATACTTCGCCGCCGATTTGGTTCTTACGAGCTTCCTTATCAGTCATTACACCTCTTGAAGTTGAAATAACTGCGATTCCTAGACCGTTTAATACAGTTGGAAGTTCGTCTGCTTGAGCATAAACTCTTAGACCTGGCTTAGAAATTCTCTTAAGGCCCTTAATTACTCTTTCGTTATTAGCTGTATACTTTAAAGTAACAGTTGTAACGCTCTTATTATTTTCAGATTTAGTCACGAAATCAACGATGAATCCCTCATTCTTAAGTACTTCTAAAATAGCAGTCTTTAAAGAAGATGCAGGCATTTCAACTGTTTCATGATGCATCTTGTTCGCATTTCTAATGCGAGTTAGCATATCCGCAATTGGATCTGTCATAACCATATGTTTGTTCCTCCTTCCATAAACTCGGAAAAAATAATTTTATTTAATGAATTACCAGCTTGCTTTTTTAACTCCAGGGATTTGACCCTTGTAAGCTAATTCACGGAAGCAAACACGGCATAATTTAAACTTGCCATAAACAGCATGTGGACGACCACATCTTTCGCAACGTGTATATTCACGAACTGCGAACTTTGCTTTTCTATGATTTCTAGCAATTTGAGACTTTTTTGCCATAGTTCTTATCCTTTCTACTTTTTACTGTAAGGCATACCCATTAAGCTTAATAGAGCACGACCCTCTTCATCAGTTTTTGCAGTTGTTACGATAACAATGTCCATTCCACGAATCTTCTTAACCTTATCAAAGTTAATTTCAGGGAAAATTAATTGTTCCTTAACACCTAAAGTATAGTTACCACGGCCATCAAAAGCATTTGCAGAAATACCACGGAAGTCACGTACACGAGGTAAAGCGATAGAGATTAGCTTGTCGAAGAATTCATACATCTTCTCACCACGTAATGTAACCTTGCATCCGATAGGCATTCCTTCACGAAGCTTAAAGTTTGCAATTGACTTTTTAGCCTTAGTAACAACTGGCTTTTGACCAGCAATAAGAGTCAATTCCTCTACTGCCTCATCAAGAACCTTTGAATTTGCTACTGCATCGCCGCAACCCATATTAATAACGATCTTTTCAATCTTTGGGATTTGCATGCTTGAAGTATAATTGAATTTATTACTTAATTCTGCTTTAACAGAGTTTTCATATTTTTCACGTAAACGATTCATAAATGTTTACCTCCTCTCTTAGAAATTACTTGATTTCTGAACCAGATTTTTTAGTTACTCTAACCTTAGTTCCATCTTCCTTTGTAACGATAGATACACGAGTAGGAACGTTCTTAACAGGGTCAAGTAACATAACGTTTGATGCATCAATTGGAGCTTCTACTTCAATAATGCTACCAGATTGATTTTGTTGAGTAGGCTTTAAATGTTTTTTAACCTTGTTTACGCCTTCAACGATAACTTTATTCTTAGCAGGGAATGCCTCAAGAACCTTACCAGTTGTTTGAGTCTTATTTCCCTTCTTATCTACTGTAAATTTATTTTTACCAGCGATAACAACGACTGTGTCACCCTTCTTAATTTGCATTTAAGTGCACCTCCTATTATAGTACTTCAGGAGCTAAAGAAACGATCTTCATGAAATTCTTATCACGAAGTTCACGAGCTACTGGTCCGAAAATACGAGTTCCACGTGGAGTTAAATCTTCACGAATGATAACTGCTGCATTTTCATCAAACTTAATATAAGAACCATCATTTCTTCTTAATCCAGCTTTTGTACGTACGATTACTGCTTTAACTACATCACCCTTTTTAACTGCTCCATTTGGTGATGCTTTCTTAACAGAGCAAACAACAATATCGCCAACGTTAGCGTATCTATGTAATGCACCGCCTAAAATCTTAATAATTAATAACTCACGAGCACCTGAGTTGTCAGCTACTGCAAGTCTAGTTTCTTGTTGAACCATGAGAGTACCTCCTTTCAAGAACTAATTAAATATTTTCGTGAACCTTCTCAACTTTAACTAATACGAAATGCTTAGTTTTTGATAAAGGTCTAGTTTCCATGATTGTTACAACATCGCCAAGCTTAGCTGTGTTGTTCTCATCATGAGCATGAAATTTTGTAGATGATTTAACACGTTTACCGTATAATCTATGCTTTCTATAAGTATCAACAGATACAACGATTGTCTTATCCATTTTAGCAGATACAACAACACCTGTAAATGTCTTGTGACTGTTACGTTCTTGCATGTTTTAGTCCTCCTTCTTTTCAGCAGACTTTTCAGCAAGGATTGTTTTCATTCTTGCAATTGTCTTCTTTACTGTACTAATGCGTGCAGTATTAGTTAATTGGTTAAGAGATGACTGAAGCTTTAAGTTAAATAATTCGCCCTTTAATTCAGCGATTTGCTTATTTAATTCTTCAACTGATAAATTTCTAATTTCAGAATTTTTCATTATTCAGCACACTCCTTCTTAACAATTTTTGTCTTAACAGGAAGCTTATGAGATGCTAAACGTAATGCTTCACGAGCAACTTCCTCAGAAACACCAGCAACCTCAAATAAAATAACTTCCTTCTTAACTACAGCTACCCATGACTCTGGTGAACCTTTACCAGAACCCATACGTACTGCAAGAGGTTTTTTAGTCTTAGATAAGTGAGGGAATACTTTAATCCATACTTGTCCTTGACGATTCATATAACGAGTAATAGCGATACGGGCAGCCTCAATTTGACGATTAGTTAAATACGCACCTTCAAGTGACTTTAATCCGTATTCACCAAATGCTAACTCAGTACCACCTTTAGCCTTACCTTCATAAGAAACACGATGAGGACGACGGTACTTAACTCTTTTAGGCATTAACATAATTAATTACCTCCTTTAGAACTTCTACCTGGCTTTTCTCCTTTTGGAGTTCTAGGTGCTCTATTAGGACGAGTTTGTTCTTCATGCTTAATATTCTTCATACCTAATACTTCACCCTTATAGATCCAAACCTTGATACCAAGCTTTCCATAAGTTGTATGAGCTTCTGCAACTGCATAGTCAACATCAGCACGTAGAGTTTGTAGAGGAACTTGACCCTCATTATAACCCTCAGAACGAGCCATTTCAGCTCCACCAAGACGACCAGCAATTAAAGTCTTAGCACCTTTAGCACCAGCCTTTAAAGCTCTTTGAATTGCAACCTTTTGTACACGGCGGAATGATGCACGTGCCTCTAGTTGCTCAGCGATTGATTTAGCTACTAATGTAGCATCTAGTTCAGGTTTCTTAACCTCAACTACATTTAAGGAAATTTCCTTCTTTGTTAAAAATTCTAAGTCTTTTACAACTTTGTTTTTAGTTTCAGCCTCGCGACCAATTACAACACCTGGTTTAGCAGTATATAAAGTAATTTTTACGCGATCTTTCTTTGCGCCTTTAACACGCTCGATAAGAATACGTGAAACAGCAGCCTTAGCATAAACAGTTTCAAGGTGCTTACGGATTTTTAAATCCTCTAATAATAGATCAGCTACCTCGTTCTTGTTAGCATACCAAGATGCATCCCATTCACGATTGATACCAACACGTAGTCCGACTGGACTTACCTTTTGACCCATGTGATTTCCTCCTTGATTAATCTCTTTCAGCAACTACGCAAGTGATACTTGAAAGTCTCTTTGTGATAACGTCTCCACGACCCTTAGCACGTGGTGACATTCTCTTCATTCTTAGTCCATCACATACGTAAATCTCTTTTACGAATAGCTTATTAATATCTAAGCCATTATTGTTTACTGCATTTGAGCATGCAGATTTTAATACTTTGCTTACATCCTCGCAAGCGTTCTTATTTGTTAGCTTTAAAATTGCAAAAGCTTCATTAACATTCTTACCACGAATCATGTCAACAACAAGACGAGCTTTACTAGGAGTAACGCGAACATTTTTAGCTATTGCTTTAACATCCATGTCTTATTTCCTCCTACTAATTATCTTGATGCCTTTTTATCATCAGCACCGTGACCATGATATGTACGAGTTGGAGCGAATTCTCCTAACTTGTGTCCTACCATGTCTTCTGTTACATAAACAGGGGTATGCTCTCTACCGTTATATACACCGAAAGTGTGACCAACAAATGCTGGGAAAATAGTTGAACGGCGAGACCATGTTTGAATTACTTTATTTTCATGAGCGGCATTTTGCGCTTCTACTTTCTTCATTAAAGACTCATCGCAAAATGGTCCTTTTTTAATTGAACGAGCCATGACGTGTCCTCCTTCTATTGATTAATAATTATTTTTGATTTCTTCTACGAACGATTAGTTTGTTAGAAGACTTCTTAGAATCACGAGTCTTAACTCCAAGAGCTTTCTTGCCCCAAGGAGTAAGAGGAGCCTTACGTCCGATAGGTGCTTTACCTTCACCACCACCATGAGGGTGATCGTTAGGGTTCATAACAGAACCACGTACTTCTGGACGAAGTCCCATATGTCTAGCACGACCGGCCTTACCGATACGAACTAGTTCATGCTCTTCATTACCAACAACACCGATTGTAGCACGGCAAGTACCTAAAATCTTACGAACTTCGCCTGAGCTTAATCTTACTAATACATATTTCTCTTCACGACCAAGAATTTGAGCAGATGTACCAGCACTACGTACTAATTGTCCACCCTTTCCTGGATGTAACTCGATGTTATGAATTAATGTACCAACTGGAATTTGGCTAATTACTAAAGTGTTACCAACCTTAATATCTGCACCCTCTCCAGAGATAACAGTTTGACCTACAACTAATCCTTTTGGAGCTAAAATATAAGTTTTAGCACCATCAGCATAAACTAATAATGCAATATTTGCACTTCTGTTTGGATCGTATTCAATAGAAGCAACGCGAGCAGGAATACCATCTTTATTACGCTTGAAATCAATAATACGATATTTTCTCTTTACACCGCCACCTTGATGACGAACTGTAATCTTACCAGTATTATTACGTCCACCATTAGACTTAATTGGAGCTAATAGTGACTTCTCAGGAGTTGTTGTAGTAATTTCTTCATATGTAGAAACTGACATATTACGTCTACCATTAGAGGTAGGCTTGTATACTCTAATACCCATTAGAATTTCCTCCTATAATTAAATTTCAAATGCATCAATCTTATTACCATCAGCAAGCTTGCAGATTGCCTTCTTATAAGCAGAAGTTTTACCAGCATATTGGCCAACTCTCTTATTTTTTGGTAATACATTGATTGTATTTACGCTTAAAACCTTTACATTGAATAATGCTTCAACAGCATTCTTGATTTCAATCTTGTTAGCGTTTGGAGCAACCTTGAAAGTATACTTATTGTATTGTTCCTTTAGTTGCATTGATTTTTCAGTAATGATTGGTTCTTTAATGATATCATAAAATTTTAATTCCATATTATGCTAGAACCTCCTCGAAATATTTTGCAGCAGATTCAGTCATAACAAGCTTGTCATAACATAAAATGTCAAATACACTTGCGTGATCTGCAGGGCTGACGAATACGTTTGGTAAGTTTCTTGCAGAAAGTACAACTTCCTCAGTTAATTCAGAAACGATAACCATAACCTTTCCTTCAACCTTAATATTCTTTAAGAACTCATTAAAGTTCTTTGTTTTAATTGATTCAAACTTTAAGTCATCAATTAATGTTAACTTGTTTTCTTTAACCTTATATGATAAAGCTGACTTTAAACCTAATTGACGAACCTTCTTGTTAACCTTTACAGCATAGCTTCTAGGAGTAGGTCCAAATACAGTACCTCCACCACGCCATTGAGGAGCACGAATTGATCCTTGACGAGCGCGTCCTGTTCCCTTTTGGCTCCAAGGCTTCTTACCACCACCGCGTACTTCAGTACGGTTTAAAGTGTCATGAGTACCTTGACGCATAGCTGCTCTTTGAGCGTTAACAACATCGTAAATTACTTGTTGATTAGGTTCAATGCCGAATACTTCTTCATTTAGTTCAACTGTTTTTAAAGTTTCTCCAGCTTGATTTAATAATGCAATGCTAAGCATAATAAATCTCCTTTCTACTAATGATTATTATTTGCAAGACTTAACAGCTGTCTTAATTTCAACTAGACCAGATTTAGGTCCTGGAACATTACCTCTAATTAAAATTAATTGTCTTTCAGCGTCAACTAATGCAATTGTTAAATTTTGAAGAGTAACTGTATCGTGACCCATATGTCCTGGCATCTTCTTACCCTTCATATTACCTTTGATAGGTCCCATTGAACCAACGATTCTATGAGCTCCAGAACCGTGACCCATAGGTCCGCGATGATGATTATAACGCTTAATAGTACCTTGGAATCCTTTACCCTTAGAAGTACCAGTTACGTCTACAACCTCACCAGCTGTAAAAATATCACATTTAATCTCTTGACCAACGTTATAAGAAGCTAGCTCGTTTTCGCCACATTGTACAGAAAAACGAATTTCCTTAATGAAGCGCTTAGGAGCAGTTTCAGCTTTTGCAACATGTCCCTTCTCAGGGTTATTTGCTAAACCTTCACGTTTGTCTTCGTAACCAACTTGAGTTGCAACATAACCATCATTTTCAACAGTCTTTTGTTGAAGAACAACGTTTTGTGAGCAATCAATAACAGTTACAGGGATAAGATTTCCCTCTGCATCGAAAATTTGAGTCATGCCCAATTTTCTACCTAAGATTCCCTTAGCCATGAGTTTACACCTTTCTTTCTAAAAATTTAAATTACTTCTTTAATACAATATCTACACCAGAAGGTAGATCAATGTGCATTAAAGCGTCAATTGTTTGTGGAGTTGGTTCCACAATCTCGATTAATCTCTTATGAGTTCTTCTTTCAAATTGCTCACGTGAATCCTTGTTAACGTGAGGAGAACGTAAGATAGTGAAGATTTCCTTTTCAGTTGGAAGAGGAATTGGTCCATTAACTACAGAACCTGTCTTCTTAACACTGTCAACGATCTTCTTTGCAGATTGATCTAATAATCTGTGATCATAAGACTTTAAACGAATTCTAATTTTTTCTTTTGCCATTTTAAATAACTCCTTTCGCCTATAATCCAAGTATAGACTTGCTCCATGGAAAAACCCTTCACACTAAATGACAACGTTGAACGGTGTGTCGGCAACCTTCCACTTCACAGCCTTCCCTTTTTCGGGCCTTTTCTAGTATACCATAACTCTTTTACCATTGCAATACTTTTTTTATTTTTCGTGATTTTTTCTGATTTTTATTATTAAAATACTCTAAACTGTCTTTCATTCATTTTACGAAAAAGTTTTTAATAGACCCAAAAGCTCAATTTAAACGGCTAGGGAGGAAGGAATTAAAGAAGGCTAAGCTAAGGGAAATCTGAAGGGATTCAAGAAGGTGAAAATACAAAGACAATCGCCAGTTATTCCAATGTGGTCAAACTAAATAATTTATTAGTTCTATTACAGAACTCTCTTTAGATGAGCTTAATAACATATTAAAATAAACAATCTTAAATCATGAGGTACCAGCATTTATTGGTATCTTTTTTCATTTACAAAAAAAGTCCCTCAAGGCATTCAAACATTCAAGTTTTGCTTAGGGACAATTTATTTTTTGAACTATTAAATTTTAATACGTAAATTTATGTACTCCAGCGTATTTAATACAATCAGCTTTAGCTTGAGAAGCTGATGTTAAATAAGATACATTTGTTTTTTTATTTGTTGTATCATAATAAAATACACTTGAATTTGTATCAAAACTATCGCTATACAAATTGCTGTTTTTTACATATTCTTCTCTTGATGAGGCTACAACAGCTGTATTTGTTCCTTTTGAAGATACAATCGTTGTACCATAAAGCTTAATAACTCCCGTTCCTTTTGTTTCAAAAGGATTATTACATGCCTCAACATAGCAATTTTCAACAAAAGCATAACCATTTGCTCTAATTGACATATTCGTACCAGTAGACTTATAGTAGTAATTATTATACATATGCATATTAGCTTGACGACCTAAAGGTAATCTACTTGCACAATTTTCATAATAATTATGATGGAATGTCACACATGCAGTATGTTGTGTATCACTTCCACCTACAAGACCTGTCTTATGATTTTTGTAGTAATGATTATACGCAAGCGTTATATAAGCATTTTTCTTAAAATCAGTTGTTCCATCTCCCTCATGCTTATCCTGCTCCGGACAAACATCCCATTTATTATTTCCTTCATTAAAGGTATTATTGTGTATCCATATATGCCCCGTTTTAAACCCTGATAATGTAGTTGCATCATCAGACCCCTCAAAGCTACAAGCATCTTCAGTATAATCATCGAATGTTAAATTTCTAACCTCAATACTCGAGCATTTTTTCCAAGTAAATCCACATTGATACAGCTTTGCATCAGAACCAACACCCTCAATAGTTACGTTTTTAGCATCTGATACATCTATCATATTATAATAAGAATCGAATTCACCACTTGAATATTTTATGCTATTAGTTATTCCCTTAATCTGCTCATATTTTCCTTCAAGTGTATTATAACCACCTTTAATAATCTCTTGCTCCGTCATTGATTTTTGAGGTAATGGATTACCATTTTTATCAACTATCTTATCAATTGTAAGCTTATCACTAGAAGACTTTTCATATTTAATTTCCTTCCAGGTATCTGCGCTAACTTGCCCGATAATACGAATATCAAGAGGAGCACTTGACTTAGATTGAGCATTTAAAATAGCTACCAATCCTGTATATTTCTTCTTATTTATTGTACATGTGACCGTATTTTTAGTAGCTTCTGTCACATAAACAACATTAGTTCCTGTTTTTAAGGTTCCATCGTCATTATAAGCACCTATACCAGTTTGATTAAAATGAGCATAACCACTTCTATCATAAGCTGTAACATTAGCAACGAGTTTTTCTTCCCTTTCTAAAGTAGTTACTTTTACATCATAAATTCCTGCTCTAAGACCTAAAATATCTGCTGTAGCCATTCCATCACTAATACGGATAAGTTCTTTATCAAGGATTTTATAACTGCTATCCTTGGTTTCTTTATAATATATATTTGTATTTTCTAAACTACTTGCTTTAAACTGTAAATTAATCCCCTCATCATAGGCTTCATATAATATAGTTACATCTTCAACCTTAGTTAGTTTAGCATATAAGGTTATATTTGATACTATCTTAGTTTCAAAATCAAAAATCTTTTCATCATTTAAAGATTCATACCAACCTTCAAACTTAAAACCAGAAATAATAGGATCAGCTGGTTTAGTAATAGTAGTATTACTTTCTACGTATTCACTCGTGTATTCATCATCATTTACAACAAAACTAACCTTGAGTTTGTTCACCCATTTAGCATATAAGGTTAAATTTTTATTAATAGCACTATCAAAATCAAATGGTTCATTATATGTATCATCTAAATACCAACCCTTAAAGATAGCATTTTCTTTTACCGGATCAGCTGGTTTAGTTAGCTTATTGCCTTCAATAACCTTAACATTTGAAATACTACTTCCACCATTGGTATTAAAACTAACTGTGTATTCAGTCTTAGTAGCTTCTTTTTTTGTCCAACTAGCATACAAAATTATATTTGAAGTTATTGTGCTTCCTTCTGACGCTTTTTTAGTTAATTCTTTATCCAAGTACCAACCATTAAAATTATAACCGGCAGCCTCCAAAATAGGCAATTGTGAAGGTATCTTATCTACATTTGCTAGATTCGAAGGCTGACTTCCATGGCCATTTATTACATAGGTAATTGTATATTTTAGTTCAGGGGTTACTTCCTTCTTTACCCATTTTGCATAAAGAACAGTATCACTTTGAATAATAGTTCCACTTATAGCTTTATTTGTTAAAGTTTCATCCAAATACCAGCCTTCAAAATTATACTTATCATCTTCAAGTAAAGGTAAATCACTCGGAATAATTTTTATATTCGATATTTGAGATGGCTTAATACCATGACCATTATTTTCAAAAATTAGCGAATACTTACTATCTACACTAGACGAAACCCCATTAGATGTTGAAGGGTGTATTCCACTTGAAGGGATAATAGTACTTCCCCCATTACTAGAAGTACTTCCACTGCTGCCTACAAATTTAAAATTACAACTTGCAAGAGATATTATAGCAATTGTACTTAATGATGTTAAAATTATCTTTTTCTTTTTCATATTTTATTAACTCTTTTCTTTTATGTGTCTATTATACCTTAAAACAGCATAAAAAGTATATAAAAAAATTTAGTTTTATTTTAAATCATAGACTTTACATAAAAAAAGAACTCCAAAATTGAAGTTCTTAATGACAATACTATTGAACACATTCTTTTATAGCTATATCAATCGCTTTAGCATTTGAAGGTGATATACTAAATTGTCTAATTCCAATATCATATAAACGCTTAAAAACCTCCGGCACTCCCGCAAGCTCACCACATATTGACAATTCAATATTATATGTTTGACAATGACATACAACAGCTTTTAATTTTTCTATTAACGAATCAATATAAGCATTATAATTTAAAATTTCATTACGATTCAAATGATATAACTCACTTGTTAAATCATTAGTGCCAATTGACATAAAATCGATATCTTTAAAATCTGAAATGTTTTCCAAAGCCTTTTTAGTTTCAAGCATCATACCAATCTTAACATAAGAATCATTAGAAGCTTCTCTTTTTAATTTAATTGTCCAATCTCTTAAATACTTAAATTCATCTATTGTTTCAATCATTGGAAACATTATTTTCATATTTGAATACTTATTAGCATTCATCATTGCTAAAACTTGATTTTGAAATAAATCTTTATTATTGCGATAATTATCAACACCCTTGTGAGACACCTTCATATAAGATAACTGCTTATCATCTCCAATATCAAAGGTTCTGAATGTTATACACTTACCATTAAGCATGTCAACAGCATCTGAATAAACTCTAAATTGGTCATTATAAGACATTGGATGGTCTAAATTCATAAAAACAAACTCAGTTCTATAAAGACCTACTCCATACATGTTGTAATCCATAACCTTTGAAATATCCTCATTAGCTGAAACATTTGCCATTATTTTTAACTTATATTTTGAATAATCTGACATTCTTTTTTTCTTTTTAAGTTCTTTTTTTAAATCATGATACTGTTTAATAATTTCTTTAGGAACATTAATCATTAAACTATTTGTTCTTGTATCAATAATAATGCTTGTCCCCTCATTAATTGTACCATCATAAATTATATAAGGAATTTCTCTAGCTTTACATAAAATAGCACCATGGCTAGTTTGACCACCTTGACAAGAAATAACACCAGCAACATTATCCTTAAATTCCATAAGCAAGGAAGGATATAGTTCATTACATACTAAAATAAGTTTGCCTGATACATTTTCTTTAAAATAATGACGATTAAGCTTTTTTAAAACTCTACTTCTTATATCTTTAAAATCAAGATTACGTTCTTTTAAATATACGGAATTGGCACCGTTAAATTTTTCAATATAACCATTTATTACAGTATCAAAAGCACGTTCAGCATAATATCTTTTAGACTCAATTAAAGAATCAACCTCAGAAAATAAAACTGGATCCTTTAAAATCATAATATGAACATCTAAGAACTCTTCATCCTTAAATACTTCATCACTCTTTAAAGCTTCAAGATCCTTTATAACCTCATTAACAGATTGCCTAAATAATTGACGCTCCAATAAGGAATTTGAGCAAAGACCTTTCTTAATAATAAAATCGTCATTAACATTTAAAGCACGCCCGTAAGCAATACCTTCCGAAATAGCTTTAATTTTGATGGTTTCCATTATAACAACTCCATTTAACCAAGGTAAATATAACATACTTTTTATAAAAAGTATTTATGAAAGCGTTTCTTCCTATACTAAAAAGATTGCTTCAAGCAACCTTTATTATAGTTCCATCTTATCTTCAATCATAAGCCCCATTCTTTTCGTAAACTCCTTCACCATATCAATAGCTTCACTATCTAATGCTTCGGGATTATGGGCATCAACACCAATAATAATATGAAGATCTTTATATTTACTTGCAAGAGACCAAAATTCATCATAAGGATATAACCATTCGTCTGAATGATATTTTAAGGAATTAGAAAGTCCATTAACGTTAACCTCTAAATAAGTGCCTGTTTCTTTAGCACAATCAAGAATCATCTTAGATGCCTCAATAGCTGCCTCATCGAATCTTCTTTCTCCTTTTATATTCTTATACTCAAACATAAATAAATCGGGATGAACTAAAGTTCTAAATAAACCTGATCTCATTCCCATACATGCTGTCTTAGCATATTCTAAGACATTCGTATAGTTTATTTGGCTATAAGAATTAATGATATTACCTTTAGAGTCCTTAAAATAATGAACGCCTAAATTAAGATAATCTAAATGCTCCTTTAGGCTAGCATAAAATTCTTCTTCACTAGGAATATATTCAACCTCAAGAGCTTTTAAAACCTTAATATCTCCTTGATATTTAAGTTTAGCTTCATTTACCTCTGGTAAATATATATTATAAAATTCATCTAAGCTCATATTGCGGTAGCATAAATTGGAGATGAATTCATCATGACTCATGAAGCGACAAGGAATAGGTCCATGATCAGATAGTCCAATTTCTTCCATGCCTAAGCTTACGGCTTTTTTTACATAATCAAGAGCGCCACCTTGAGCGTGATTACATAAGCGATTATGTGTATGATAATTATTTTTTAAATGACCCATTTTATCAAATCCTTTACTAGTTGGGGATTTTATATTATATGTCAAATATGAATTAACTTCAAGTGAAATGAAATGTTTTATCTATTTTTTCCTCTTAAATATAATCTATAGCTTGCCATAAATCCTACAATAAAAAGACTTATTCCCAGTAATAAATCAAAAATTTTAATACTGTTATAATACCAATCCTTATAAATCAATACCATATCATAATTAATAAATATTGAAACAAAAGAACCAATTGATAATCCTAAAAATAAATAATTTGCTTTAGCACCTAAAATATTAATAAACTTATTAATTAATTTAGCATAAAATAACGCACCTATTACAAAGCCTAAAAACAATAAACAATAAATTAAAAGATAAGCTTTATTATTTATAATAATATTTAAGTTAAAATTAGTAATAAGGGGTGTAAATAAACCAATTGACATTAAAAAGACACTTGCACTACATCCTGGTATATATTGGGTTGAAGCCACTATACTACCAACAATTACATAATAAAATATAAGATAATAGTTAAGCTTTAAGCTCATTTCATTGTGAAAAAAAGATATTAAACACAAAATTATAGGACATATAATACCTACTACTAAAAAAATTTTCCCAGCCTTCTTATTTTCAGGTATTAAAGAAAAAATGCTACCTAAAATCAATCCTCCAAAAAGAGTTGTAATTGCAAAAGGAATAACCTTAAGCAATTCCTTAATAAAAATAAAGCCCATTAATATTCCTAAAATGCCACCAACACCAATTGGAAGTAAATATATCATACTTTTTTTAAAGTTTTTATTTATACTTGCAATCGCATCTAAAATATTATTATATATTTTAAACATAATCGCAATAGTAGCTCCACTTATTCCTGGGACAATTACCGCAAGCCCTATTAAAAAACCAGCAAGAATTTGTTTAAAAGTTTTTTCCATACAAATCACCTATTAAATTTTACGCTATTAAAATATCATAATTAGTCGATAAATAGAAAAAACAAAAAAATAAAGCTCTAAAGCAAACACTCTAGCTATACTAAATTTTAAGGTGTGTGGGGATAAACTATAAACTATGAAGTTGTAGGTTAATCTTTAAATTAATAAGTGTAGATATTTCAAAGGGAATTAGGGGGAATGTGTCCCCCTATCTTCTCTTTTTAAAATTAAAAAAGAACTCCTTTATGTATAATAGAATTGATTAGAGACATTATTATACGAAAGGAGTTTTATTATGGACTTTGAAGTCCTAAAAAGATTAGGTTTAGCTTATATGAACATAGATTGTGAAAAATCATATGAATCATATAAAGAAACCAACAATAATCATATCATAAATATTTATTTAAAAAAAAGATGAAAATACTTGTTGTCCAAATTGTGGTTCTAACAATGTTATTTCAAGAGGTTCTATAAAGCGAACATTAGAATTTGCTAATACAGCTGAAAATAACATCACATTAATTTGGTATCGTAAACGATTTACTTGTAAAAACTGTAATCACTTTTTTCAAGAAAATAATCCCTCACTGTATTTATTAAAAAATTATTTTTTAAAACATAATCCTATATTGGTATACCTTTTCAAAGAATTTAAATCCTTTTTTATAAAATCCCACGAATCATTATATTCGTTACAAACAGAAAATGTTGACTCACAAATAAAAGAAATAAATCCGTTTAAATTATTTTTATATCTCTTGGAAAAACTATGAGCAAGTTTTTCCTTTTCATCATCGGTAGCATTTTGAATATTGTGCAATACATGTTCAAGATTTGTAGACATATAATAAATTTTATATGGTATATTTCGCCATATTGTACCGCAGTTAATTAACTTATCAATATTTTTCCTTTTTTGAGCATTTCTCTTTATAATATTATCCTTATTTTTACAAACAATTCGATTCTCATGATAAATTGTTGAACCCACTGTTTCTTCCTCTATTTTGTCATTTGGAATAAATACACCATCAGTATCAACTATATGTATAATTTCCGAAAAATGGGAAGAATTTAAATGATTATTTGCCGCAAAGCCTTTTATGATATCAGCTATAGTTGAAAGAATGTTGGTTTGGTTTACACCATTTGTAGTAGTAACATCATAATGCATCACTTTAACTTCCACATTAAATTCATCATAAAACTCATCAAAAAATAAGCCTAAAGAATCATCGTCCGATGGACCTTCTACAATTATAAAAACAATTTTTCTTTTAGCCATTATTTTCTCCTGCTTCCCTTAATGCATAAGCAATTTGATGATTATTTGTTTTCTCATATAAATATTCACCATTCTCACCAAGAATAATATTTCTATAATATAAATCACGTAAATTATTAGTACGTTTAACATTAGTGAATCTAACATACCTATTTTTAGGATTAGTTGTTGTGAAAACAATACAACTTTTATCCAATGTTTCAAGAGGTCTCAAATTATGAGATGTAAAAATTAATTGTCCTTTTCCTTTTTGACAAATTATACTTAATATTTCTCCTAAAAGGTATTCAAAAATACCACTATCTAACTCATCAATACATACTGTAATAGACGAATTATTATATACATTTATTAATAAATTCAAAATTGCTATTATTTTCTTTATACCCTCTGACTCATATCGTAGGGGAATGGCCTTATCATTCTTATTAGATACTAAATGAATAATTGAATTAACACTGCCATCACTTTCTAATTGCTCACCTGTAACCCTTAAATCAATTTTTAAGCCCGGAACAAGCTCACAAAGAACAATATTAATATTATCAATTCCTAATTTAACAAATTTTAATAAATCTTTATTAATTAAACCATTTCCATTTATTGGTAACGGAATAATTCCACTAGATTCTTCCTTATCATTATGCAACCTTAATGACAATGGTAATGTATCTAAAGATATAATTGCATTTGAAGTATTATCAAAAATAAATAAGTTTAAATGTCCATAATTTACTAATGATTCAAATATTGAAAGATATAACTTATTTTTACATTTTTCTCTAAATATAGTCAACATTTCCCTTGAAAAAATAAATGATTTAGATGTAGATGAGGCAATCTTTTTAGCAACGATAACATTAGTATTATCATCAACACTATTTCCAACTAATTCTTTTAACTTTGTCCTAGGTTCAAATGTCATATTCTTTTCATCAGAATCAATTAAGACTTGCATTTTTTCAATTATATTATCATCCTTAGTAAGTGAATAACTTAATTTTTCATCAAATATAATCACTTTTTCATTTGTTTGATTTTGATCACTGATTTGTGAATTTAAATTAGTATATTTGATTTTCTTTAATGAAAAAGAATATATACAATATGTTATTTCATTTGAATTTGTTTTTTCTATTCTAAACTTAAACATAAACGTTGAAGAATCACAATCAACGTTAATACAATCGGCAAATGATAAAGGAATCGATGAGCCCATAAGTATAAGTTTTAATAGTTTAAGAGAATCGATTACTGTGGTCTTACCACTTCCATTTTGGCCATAAATTCCAAGAACTGAAGCCTTTATTTTTGAATTACTATTTTTAAAATCAATCATTCCATATTCAACATTCTTAAAATTTTTAATAACAATTTCATCTACTCTAACAGTATATTTTTCCATAATAGTATCTCCATTCTATATTATATATTATACCATTAATCCCAATATTATCAACGACGAAATTAAAAAAAGAAATAAAAAATATCTTTTTTTAATTTCAATGCGCTTTTTCAATTTAAAGGTAACATTAATTTTACGCTATTAAAATATAATAATTAGTCGATAAATAGAAAAAGCAAAAAAATAAAGCTCTAAAGCACTGCTTTAGAACCTTATTTAATATTTTATTTTGCTAAAATTGAAGCTGGGTCTCTTAAAGAAATTGTTAATGTTTCACTATCAAAAATCCAAACAGATTCAAGATCTAGACCAACTACATTTTTAAAGAAAACTTCTTTCTTGATATTTTCCGCAAAATCCTCATACTCGTTAGAGAACTGAGAATCATCAAAGCTTGCATAGTTAAATGAAACGAAATATGAACCCGCACCCTTAGTTACACGACCAAATATTGGGCTATCGTTCTTTCCAGCCATAGCTGAAATACCATCTAATAACACACCCTTTAAAAGAATTGTACAATTAGAAACACAATTCATAATTCTAACATTTCCTGCACCATTATCACAGCCAGATAAAATACCGCCTGAGTAATCCTTACCAGTCTTAACCTGACCTTCAAATACACAGTGTTTAATATCAAGATTGTAAGATGCAAATTCATTCTTATTACGCCCGATAATTCCACCAATATATCCACCGGCATCTTTACCATCACCAATAGTAGCTTTAACATAACAATCAGAAACATAAAGCTCTACTAATGATTGATCCGTATCCTTTTGCATATTACCAACAAGGCCACCACAGTATTTATTGTCTACCTTGATAATAACAGACTCATCATTAACAAGAGAAACCTGAGTTATATAATTTAATCCACCAGCAACTTGACCAACTAAAGCTGAAGCTCCAGTTGATGCACGAGATGCAATATTCTTAAGTGAAACATTATGAATATATCCACCGGCCATTTGTCCTACAATACCAGCCAAAGACGCTGTAGATGATCCTTCAAGAGTAATATTTTCAAATGTTACATTTTCAATTGTACCATTCTTAAGCTTATAGAATACTGCATTACCCTTCTTTTCCTTTGAAGCAATCTTGATATTCTTAATTGTATGACCATTACCATTAAATAAACCACCAAATGGTTCTGTATTAGATGCAGACCAATTATATCCTGTAAAGTCTAAATCAGCAGTTAATAGATAAATAACAGTTGAACTAGCCTTTGAATTAACTAAATCAAAGAACTCATCCTTTGTATTAATATTTTGAGTTGTAATCTCCTTTGAATATACAGTTGGTGATTCAATTGTATTTTTCTTATTATTAACACACACATGAACAAAATATCCATCATTATTTGGCATCTCATAGATTGAAGATAATGTTTCATCTGTAATATCAAAAGCCTTACCATTAGCTACAACTGTAGCGGCTGTTTCTTGTTCATTTTTAGATGTATAAACATACATTGTACCTAAAATGTTAGTAAATGAAGCAGAAACCTGAACACCATCACGAGATACGTTAACATCCATATTAGGTTTGCCTTCTATATCAGTTGCAATATCAATTTCAGCTTCCTCAGAAACTACATAAACATAGAATGATGTTTCTAAAGTTTCATCACTAATTAATGATTGAACTGTATAAACGATCTTATATACACCTGGTAAAGATGTATAAACCTTAGAAATTTCATAATAATTTCCTTCTTGGAAATCCTTTGATGAATTTGCAAACAAAATTTTGTTTTCTACAACATAATCAACATCCTTAATTAATGTTTCACCAGAATATGACGAAGCATTTAATACTGAAACCTCTGGTAATGTATATTCACCAAATTGTGTTAAGATATAACGATTATCAAATCCTTGTAGAGAACCAATCGTTGGAATACTACGTTTTACATTTAAATCAAAATTCTTTTGAACTGATTTACCACCATAAGAGATTGTAGCTGTAAGAGTAACCTTAACATCCGCTTGACGATCACGATTTACAATTCCTTCAATGAAGGTTACACCAGAAACTGATGTATTTGTCTCATATTCATTTGGATTATTAGCTTTAGGCTTACCACATTGAATAACTAATTCATTAGATGATGACCATGTTACATCGCAATTATTAACCTTCGTAATTAGGTTTACATTTTGATATACAGCATTTTCATTACACATTATTTCAAGTACATCCTTAGCACCTGCAAGGACTATATCTATATCGTCAAGTTTTCCTTCTTGATCATTTAATCCATAATGATCATAAGCATCCCAAGATGTTTCATTTAACTTAGCACCAATTTGCTTACCATCACAATATGTAAGTAAATCAGAATTCTTAACATTAAGCATATCCTTCATATTTAAAGAATTATCAGCATTTCTCAATAACTTATGTAACTGTCTATTTCCATTTGGATTATAACCAAATGTTACAGATTCAAAAATATCATCAGACATATTATTATAAGCACGTCCAGCCTTAGATGCTACATAGCTTGAACCATCCTGATAAGTTGTAAATGTTGAATACTTGTTCTTTCCAACATTAAAGATTGAAGCACCAATAGAACCACGATAGGCATCCTTATTACTATAAGTAATTGTTTTATCAGTTTGGTTTGTCATATATGATAATAATCCATAATAATTATTATATGATTTTTCATCACGGGCTAAATCAAAATTATTTGAAGTATTACTATTAGGAGTAACCTCACCTGTTTCAGGATTAAATGATACAGAGTTATTATAAGCTGTACAATTTCTTAATGATAATACACCTGGATTTGAGTTATCACTAAAGCCATGTAATCGGTTATTAAATGCCATACAGTTTTCAACAATAACATTACCCTCCATTACAGATCCACCTAGCTTAAAGCCAATTCCATCACCATCACGAGTGGCATATGATGCATTAGTTTCTTTAGCTAGCATTTTAGCAGTAGTTGTAATTGTTGTAACTCCATTTTCATTTAAATCACTATCATCAGGAGTTGCCGTTTTATCAAGTAACCATCCATTTTCAAATGACACACAATTTTTTATAATTGTTGTACCTACCTGACCAGAATCTGATTTAGCATATAAATCCCATCCATCATCGGAATTACGGTATGCAATACAGCCATCAAACACATTACCCTCACCAGTAGTTAACTTAGCGGCAAAGCCATCGGCATTTTCACCATATGATTGATAATCATAATTATTATATGATGTACAATTTTTAATTAAATTATTATGAGGCCAATCCTTAATATTTGTTAAATCAGATGAAGCACGACCAATCTGTAAGCCTGTATCCTGATTTTCGTGGAATGAACAATTTTCAACAATATTATAAGAACCAGCTATATAAACACCATTATCACCAGCACCTTTAACATCAAAACCATATAAGTGCCAGTAATCAGCATTGATTTGAACTCCACGTGATGTACCAGCAATATTCTGCTGTGAAAAATCAAGAGTTACATTAGCATTGTCATCTGCCTTAACCGTAATCATATGTCCTGAAGCACCATTTTGGGTTTTATCAATTAAAATACGTTCTGGAAGATTATATGTTCCATCAAGTAGTATTAAAGTATCTCCAGCTTTAAGCTTATTAAAACCTGTTCTAATATCAACAGGGGATCCTTTAGTTCCATTTGCACTTGCTACACCATTAGGTGAAGCATAATAGGTTTCATTTGAATAAACAATGGTATTATTGTTATTACTTCCTGTAGTTGTTGTCTCACTTGTAGTCTTATCTCCACAAGAGGCTAAAACTAATGCAATACCTGCTAATGGTAAGGCTAATATTAATTTATTTTTCATTATTTATTCCTCCTACCTATAGGTACCAATAAAGTAAAGACTTACTCCACCAGTTGACCATATATAATATGTACCAGAATTTTCTACCTCAAAGCTAAATCTTTGAAGATTTGTACCAACTTTATATGTGCTAATAACATTTCCATCAGCATCGTATAAACCAATTTCAGAGCCTTCCTGACTAGCAGCAACAACAGTAATCTTCTTATCTCTTACAACATCAAATGTAATTGAATACTCATCACGCGTACCTGCCCCATCTAAGATTAAAGAACGGGCAAATGCTTGACATCCACATGATTGACTATCAGCAGCTACCTTATAACCCTTTTTAACTGTAAAGTTATCTAAGATAGCATTCTCTGCAACAGGAGTTTCACTAATTGCAAGGACTCCAGCATTAAATACCTTTGATGCCTTAACAACTTCTACTGTTCTAGTAGCTGTTTTAGTTACACCGTTATAAGTAAATGAAGCGGTAATAATATCTGTCTTAGCTTCAGATGAATCAGGGAATTTTTCTTTAAGGTCAGTTGTATAGCCTTCCTTAATAATTTCAGTTACACCCTCTTTATAGCTTACCTCTACTTCCCAGTTTGATATATCAATGTCTGAATATTGCAAGAATGTTGAGGTACCTTTTGTTATTTTTATTGATTCCATATTTAAAATAACGCTAGCAAAGAAACAAGTTTCTACCTCACAGCTTCTTGTAATACCATCAACAGTATAATCCTCTTTAAATGATACACCAATTTCATAATCGCCACGCTTTTGTGAATTAAAACTATCTTTATTTAGTTTATACTCTTTATCAGTTAATACTCTTGAAGTACCATTTTCATAGAATGCAGTCACAACTAAATCTGATAAATCTAATTCTTCATTATATTTATATTGCGTTTTAGATGTTGTAGCAGTAATACCAATTACATTATTTACTGATTCTAATATAGTTTTAACTAAAACGTGAATACTTCTTGTTTTAGTAATACCAGCCTCTGTATAGATAATTTTAACATACTGGTCTCCACGTTTATTAGCATCAAAAGTTGATTCATCCCAAGTATAATTAGTAACTTCCTTACTATTACCATTTTCATAATTTGCTTTAACTACTAATCCTGTTAAATCAAGTTTTTGACCTTCATAATAAGTAGTTTTCATTTTATTTGAATCTAGCGTAATACTTGCAAGTGAATCGCTATTTGGTTCAACAATTCCACTTGATTCAGAACTATCACCACATGATACAACACCAAGCATTGCAAGTCCTATTAAAGGAAGTGCAAGTAACCTTCTTTTTTTCATATTTATTTCCATCCTTATTTAAGAATAAAGGGTAAGGCTTAAATAAGCCATACCCAATATATTCAATTTTTATTATTCAGGTTTAATTGCTGTTACACCTGCAAAACAAATTCCACCTGTACTTTCCAAAGTATAAGTGCCAGCCTCTAGTTCTAATTCAATAACATAATTTTCATTTTTATTTTTATTAAGTTTAGCTCCAGCAAGTTTTTCACCATTGCTAGCTAATATTGAATAAGTTTTATTATCACCATTAGCGTTAACTATAAATCTAACGATTGCTTTTTCCTTAACTTCAAATTTAATATTTTTTCCATTATCAAGTTTAATTTGAATTTGATCAACATTAGAAATTGCTTGCGCTTTGCTACCAGCTGTAACCTTAATCAATGTTGAATCAAATAATTCTTGTTCCTTGTAATCTGTACCTGTTGTCAAGTTAGATGTACTATAGCTTTCAAATAATCTAACTTTAATTTCAGCATCATTTTTCGAATATGTTTCATAATTGAATGTTGCATAAACATCTTTTTTCTCTACAAAAGCATCAGTTAAATTAAGTTCATGTTCATGTGTTGCATCACTATAGAACTTAGTTGAATAGCCTTCTGCTGTACTTAAAATTGTATCGTTATATTTAGAGTAATCAGCATCTGTTCCATCAGTATATGAAATGATTAATTTTGAAGAATATGATGCACCTCCAATAGGAGCATAATTGTCATATTCAAATTTACCTTCTTTTACCTCAAGCATTTTAATACTATAAGTTGCTGTCTTAGACGCATAAGTTAACTCAACTGTATATGTTCCCTTTGTTAGAGTTGTAAATTGTGATGTTACATCAGTTTCACCTTTTAATACTTTATAAGTAATCTTTTCAGCATCATAGGCAATATCTTGAGTTAATGAATCACTATCAGTTGAAGTAATAGTTAATCCTGAAAGGGAAATTTCCTCACCTTTCTTGTATACAACCTTAGGTTCTTCTTTAACAACAATACTTTCAACGGTTGCATTTGGATTAATTACTTGAATGTCGTATGTATCACTATGGTCTTTAGCAGTTACCTTAAGAGTTTTCTTCCCAACAGTTGTAAGATCAACTGCAGAACCATCTTCATTAGTTATTGTATAATCAGCTGCATCAAGCACATCCCATACGCCATAATTATTAAGACCTTTTACTACAAGACCAGTTGTTACAAATTCATCGCCTTTATTAAAATCAGTTTTTGCATTAGATGCATCAACTTTAATTTCTGAATATGTTACAGAACTTTTAGGCACATTATAAGAAATATCAGCACCATATAAATACCATCCGCCAGCTTTAATTCCTTGTGAATCATCTGTTGTTGCATCAGTATACAAATAATATGTACCAGCCTTAACTTCAAATTCAAGACCTTTTAAATTACCATCAATTATAGTTGTTTTGGTATAATCAGCATTATTTGTTATACCAAATATCCTCTTAGAATCACCAGATGATGAATTTACATAAAGTTTTAAGGTTGAATCATGTGCAACAGTAATACAAATTCCTCTTGGATTTGTTAATTTTCCATTAGAATCAACTGAAATAGTTTCAGTTCCTTTTAAAGTTTGACCTTGTGTATTTATTCTTTGAGTAAAATTAATACCATCAACAGTCTTAACGCTTGAATCAATCTTAATAATTCTATCCGCACTTGCTGTTGCAGAAATTTTATTACCATTCTTTTCATACACATCAATAGTTTCTGTTACACTCTGACTAGCAGTTAATATCGCAGCATCAAAAAATTCATGAATTGTTTGTTGCTTCTCTTGTACAGTAATTGCATAATAATTATCCTTACCACCACAAGTTACATATACATAATATGTACCTGCTGTTGCAATGCTTGTAGCCTCTTTAGTACCATCTTCATCACTATAAATTTTATAAGTGACTTCATCAGCAGTTGCTGTTTCTTGAGTTTCATCATTATATGTTTTAGTTACTACTACTCCATCAAATGAAAATTCCTCTCCTACTAAATACAGAGTCTTTCCGCCTGAAATACTAATACTCTTTACAACCTTTTGAGCAGGAGTATTTGTTGTTGATGACTGATTTGGAGTCGTTGTAGTTGTTTGACTCGGAGTAGTTGGAACAGGTGTTGGAGTAGGAGTAGTTGTTGCTCCACCACCATTCTCTGTTGGAGTTGGTGTAGGACTTGGAGTAGTTCCACTTCCTGTATTATTATTACATGCGGCTAAGCCTAAGCCGGCTATTCCTAAAATGGCTAAACTGCTTAAAACCTTCAATTTATTTCTTTTCATTTAAATTTCCTCTCTTTTCTCTTTGGCATTCTTTGCCTAGTAAACGCTTTCATTATAAAACATTATGAGAGCATTTTCAATACTAAATTTAAATTTTTACAAATAAAAAATGAAGCAGCATCTTAAATACCACTTCATTATTAATACTCTCCATTAAATTCTATGAAAATTTAATAGAAATATAACTATTCACTTCTTAAAGCCTCAACAGGATCTTGATGAGATGCCTTTGATGCAGGAAGTGCACCAGAAAGAACGGTTAAAAGAACCGATAAAGCAATCATAATAATTGCTGTTGTAGGGCTTAAAAGCATTATATTAGGAATACCTGATAATGTTTCTACAATTAAATTCATAATACCCTGTAGTAAATATGTAACGGCAACACCAAATACACCACAAGATAAGCCTGTCATAATTGTTTCAGCATTAAATAGATTATTTACATCCTTCTTACGTCCACCAAGAGATCTAATAACACCAATTTCCTTAACTCTTTCAACAACAGATACATAAGTAATTATTGCAATCATTACGCAAGAAACAACTAAAGATAAGCATGTAAAGGCAATTAAAGCAATCGTAACCATATTAAGCATAGAATCAATCATAGAGATAATCAAAGATAAATTATCCGTATATTTAACCTCTTTACGATCTTTATATGTTAAAACCTTATCACCAACAGTTATATCATTCAAGCCATTCCAAGCATCTAAATACTCAAGTACTTTATCCTTAGTTTTAAAATCAGTTGGATAAATAGAAATATCCGTTGCAAGTGAAGAGCCACCTACGTTATTAATTCCCAAGGTAAAGGCAAGCTTTGACACATCAACTGCATTACCACTCATCATTGATGACAAACTTGAACCACCTGTTGTACCAAGAATTTTAAAGCTAGATTGAGCCTCGCCATCATATTCATAACCTAAATTATAGAATACTCCTTCTTCTAAAGATGGAAGTAAGCTTGGCTCCTGTATATATTTAATTGGAACGGAAATTTCATTATTATGATTCTTCATATAGTTTACAATTTTACTGCTTTTAGAATCTGATAACATACGCTCTGTAAATGCTTTTGTATAATAAAAGCCTGTTTTTAAGCAACCATATGATACATCATCCTTTGGTGTTAAAATACCAACAACCTTAAGCTTATGCATATCACTTCCTGCTACATCCTTAGCATTATAATTATATTGGAAAATACCTTCCTTATATGATGTTTGAATATATGCGTGATCATTATCAATGTAATAAAATTCATGATTTAATAGTTCATCATAAGAGAACTTATCTTTATCAAGATTACTATTATAATTTTCATCATTTGTAGCCTTGTATGCAATATTTAAAAATTCATCTTGTGTATAATAACCAAGCTCTGCAAGTAAAATATCTGTTAAAGTTTTATCATTATCAAGGACAAGCATAACCTCATCATATGATGTAGCAATACTACCATGAATATCATATTGACCCCTAATATAATCCGTATTAGATAATGATTGTCCTACAGGTGATGACATTGAAGAAATAACACTTACAAAATCCTTAAGTGATGTTTTGCTTAAAAGCTCTGTATAGGTAGCTGTTATAGCAGTAACTGATCTTAGATTATCACTTTCATTTTTACTATGAACATTATGAGTTGTATAAATATTATTTGTAATATCTATTCCATAATTGAAATTAATATCCGCTGCATAATCAGATGGCATAGCCTTTAAATAATTAATATAATCCTCAGTTATATCATTTTTAATTTCCGCTTCACTCATTTGAGCATATTTTTTAGCCATATATTCAACCATTGAATTTACATTAACATAACCATTTTCATCAATAAACTGTTTCTTCTCATCATTTGTCATCATACTCATTAAAGAGGAATAATCCAAACTATTTTGAGAAACCTTAATAGGATTACCTGATAGCATGTCATTTTGCATATCTTTAATATAAGTTTTAACACCATTAGACACCGCAAGAACTGCTGATATACCAATAATGCCAATTGAACCTGCTATAATTGTTAAAATCGTTCTTTTCTTTTTAGAAAGTAAATTCTTAAATGATAGTTTAAACGCGGTTCTAAAGCTCATTTTAGCCTTTTCAAGTGCAAAATCAGCATTTTCTGAAGTTGCCTCTTTAGCTTCATCCTCTTCACTATAAGGATTACTATCCTCAACAATTTCACCATCAAGTAATGAAACAATACGAGTTGAATACTTATGAGCAAGTTCAGGATTATGAGTTACCATAATAACTAAGGTATCCTTGCTAATTTCTTTAATAAGCTCCATTATTTGAATTGATGTTTTAGTATCAAGCGCTCCTGTAGGCTCATCAGCTAGTAAAATTTCTGGATTATTAATTAAAGCACGAGCTATCGCAACTCTTTGGCATTGACCACCAGATAGCTGATTAGGCTTTTTATTATAAGAGCCTTTTAACCCAACTCGGTCAAGTGCTTCACGAGCACGTTTTTTTCTTTCTTCCTTCGTAACACCAGCAATTGTAAGTGCAAGTTCAACATTTTCCTCAATTGTTTGATGAGGAATCAAATTATAGCTTTGAAAAATAAAACCAACACGGTGATTACGATAAACATCCCAATCACGATCCTTAAATTCCTTAGTTGATTTACCAGCGATAATTAAATCTCCAGATGTATATTTATCAAGACCCCCAATTATATTTAAGGTTGTTGTTTTTCCACAACCAGAGGGACCCAATATCGATACAAATTCATTTTTTCTAAAACAAATATTTAAACCCTTAAGTGCTTCAAATTTAGCTCCCGCTACTTCATAGGTTTTCCTAATATTTTTTAGTTTAAGCATACTACTACCTTCTTTCATTTCTTAACAATTATACCAAATTTTTATAGAATTTAAATTACTTTTTTGAACTTTACATAATTTAACATACTTATTTAACAAATATGAAATATTTTAAGCGCTTACATTTTAAAAAGTATGAAAAAAGCTATAGATTTTCATACCATAGCTTTTCATTTTATATTGTTTTAATTGTACTTATTTTAATAATTCATCTTGGTATTACACATATAATATCTCCCAAGAAAGATATCATATTTATAGTCACTGGTTAATTGTTTTAGGGCTTAATTAAAACATTGTTGAGTTATAGTTTTCACCATATACTAAGAATGCAACAAGTTTATCAAAAAATCTTCTAACAAGTGACTTCTTGTTACTACGTACCATAAATCCACCACCTTCTGCTCCATCGAGCAAGTATGTATTATACTCATTTTGAGCATAAAAGTAAATAGATTTTTTAATGAAAGTGTTTTCAGGTGTTTTTTCATTTTTTACTTCATGTTTTAATTATTAAACTAATTAATTTTGCTTCCAATATTGTTCCACATAATTGTATATTTTGCTTATCAAATACTTATATGTACCATCAAAAGTTCATTCGAAAACGTTTTCATTTAATAAAACAAAAGAAAAATTAAAAAAAATCGCATTTTTCTCCTCTTTATTATAAGGGAGGGTAATTTTGAATAGTAATATAAGGAGGACATATGACATAATTAGTTTAGCAATTTAAATTCATTAAAATTCATATTTAA
>MNRZ01000051.1 GCA_001916215.1 Clostridium sp. CAG:307_30_263 | reverse complement strand
AATTGTTAAAGGAATTAATTGCACTTGATAAACTCATTGATAATGGGAAAACAAAAGGCAAGTTGTATAGATTAAAATAATTCGTCGCTTTTTTCGTTGGAAAAGCGACGAAAAAAGCGACGAAAAAAGTTATTCTATCATGAGAATTACCTGATAGATACAGGTGTGTTGAGGGTAATTAAGAGGTCAGAATCGTTTGAATTTACAAATATGGGAATTTTAAAACTTGCGTTAGGAGATATTTATCGTGGAGGTAATTCAAAGTCAAAAAATTCTCATATGCAGACTCTGCTTAGACTGGTTGGATTTGGCAATAATGCAGAATCTGGATTTCCGACAATTCTTGATATGTGGAAGTTAGAAGGGGGATAAAACCGGAATTGATTGAAGATACAAATCTTGATCAAGAGACACTTGTGATGAAGATGAGAAAGGAATCCGATGATAAATCAGCAGAAAAGTTAGCAGGTTCAAAAAACATAATGGTTAAAGATATTATTATATACAAATATAGGACAGAAAAATGATGATAGATAAACAATTTATTGAGGATGCATATAGAAAGTTAAAGGGTAGTGTATATTTAGATAAAACAGTACCTTTTATAAGAATGAGAATTGTGGATTTTGAAAGAGGAGATGTAGAAGAAAAGATAGAATATATATATGAAGCTCTTCATGATGAGATAAAGTGGGAAAGATTTCAAGCAAATATATTAAAAACAATAAAAGTTTTGACATTTCCTAAGAAAGTAGAGACTAAGAGTGATAATGTAATAGAGGGTGAACCAATTGTAATTTCAAATATAAGCGGAACAGATGTGGTAATAGAAAAGTATAATAATTTTATTGATATGTCTGTAGAAGGACATATTATAGGAATTCTTTGGATATTGACTATTGGATATAAAATGAATAAGGATTTATATAAAAATAGTTATGGAAATCGCTTGAATGAAAATTTGGTGTTTAATCACAAAACTACTGCATCCCCTAATTTGTTTAAACCATATTTTAGTCAATACGAGAATTGGCGAAATCAAGGACTTAAGATGGCTGAAAGAGTTATAAATAATCAGAAAAAAAGTGTAATATTAACTATGCTTGATTTAACTCGATATTATTATAATGTTGAAATTACAGAACATGTTTTTAAAGAAATGACCAATAATTTTTATGATAGCAATGATGGCATCATAAATAGATTAAATCATTGCATTTATAATATAATAAAAAAATATTCGGAATTGTGTGGGTGCAATAATGAATATATGTTGCCTATAGGATTTCTTCCATCTTCTATAATTTCAAATTACTATTTAAAAGGTATTGATATTAAGATGGCAGAATCTAAAGGAGCAGTATATTATGGTCGTTATGTAGATGATATGATACTTGTAACTGAAATTGAAAATACAGATGCTTTTAAAGAAAATATTTTAAGTAAGGGAAATCAATATGTTTGCAACTATATGATTGAACTGTTGGAAGACTCAAATGTAATAAAAAACAATAATAATGGTAAGTATTTACTAAGTGGTTTTTCTAAGTTGAATTTTCAAAAGAGTAAATTTCGATTCTTTTATATTGATAAGGATGGGTACAACACTATAATTAAAAAAATACAAGATGATATTTGTAAGAATGCAAGTGAATTTAATTATATACCCGAAAACGCAATTGAAGAATTAAATACTGAGGTTCTAAAACTTGAAAGAGAAGATACCGTAAATAAACTAAGAGCGATTAACAAAAGTACCATTGATAAGTATACATTATCTAAAACGGTTGGAAAAAACATAATGATGTCAAGATTTGCTGAGGATAAAACAGCAATAAAATTTGCAAAAAGCCTTGAACAGGTATTAAATCATAAGGAAATATTAAGTAATTATACATTATGGGAAAGTATTCTTAATTATTATGTTATTAATAATTATGTGGAGGGTGTTATTTATCTATCTGGAGCCATAAGTTCAGCTATTCAGCATATGGATGAAGAAGATAATAAAAGTGGTGAGTACAAATATTTAAAACGTTATCAAGTTGAAAAAGTAGGAGATTCTTTAATTTATTATTATCTTGCTTGTTTGACAAGAGCAACAGCAATATCATGGGGGAAAGATATCGAGAAGTCCATACAGGAAAGCATAGGTGTAATTACAAATATTGAACAATATATACAATATAAAGATTTATATAATTTAAAGACTATTAATCAAATGCGTAAAGCATTTTGTAACTCTAGAATGATAAATAAGAGTTTGCTACCTGTTAATATAGAGGATTGTATGTCGGCATTTAAACCTAATGATATGACAAATAATGGGGGATTTTTTTCTTTGAATAATTATCTAAATTCAAATTTAAAGTGTAGATTTAGTAAGAAAAATCAAAAATATACACCATACATTCAAAGCCCTTTTGAAATATTATATAGTGTTTTAATAAATCAAATTAGAGCTGGTAAAGAAGAATTATTTTCGGATCAAAAGTGTGTAGAAATATTATGTGAAAAGTATGCGGAAAATTTTGGTAAACCAAATGGAAAATATATTAAATCATACATTGATATTGACTTTTATGATGATGAAAAAAATGTTATAAAAATTAAAAATTTAAAAAAATATAAAAATTCAAAAGTGAAAATTGCTGTTGCAAATGTAAGAATGTCAGAGGAAGACATTAAGGCTATATTTAAGGGAGATACAAGAGATATATCTAAAAGATGTCAAGAAATAGGAAGAATTCTTAATGAAGCTATACGATATAAAGCTGATATATTGGTGTTTCCAGAGGCATACATTCCGTTAGAGTATTTAAAAATACTTCAAACGAAAGTGGCTGAGCATAATATGGTAATAATAGGTGGCATTGAGCACATACCACATGGTAATTTGGTATACAATTTGACTACTACAATCTTACCAATAAAAAATAGATATATGTCTTATGCAGTTCCGTTTTTTCATCAAAAATTATATTTTTCACCACACGAATTAAAGATAGCACAGAAAAATGGCTATAAACCAGCAAGAGGACAAAAACACACATTGTTTAATTGGGGAAATATATTTTTTGCAACATATTGCTGCTATGAACTAACATCTATAAGTTTAAGACATGAGTTTCAAGGAATAGTAGACATAGTATTTGGAGTAGAATGGAATCGGGATACATATTATTTTGGAAATATTATGGAGTCTTTAAGCAGGGATATATATTGTTATTGTGTGCAATCTAATATGTCAGAATATGGTGATAGTAGAATCATACAACCAACAAAGAAAGATTTCATGAATATTTTAAAAGTGAAGGGAGGAATTAATGCATCTGTATTAATCGGCGAAATTGATATAAAGGAGTTACATAAACATCAAAAAAATAATGCTTCTGATAATAGTGTGTATAAGCCATTGCCAGCGGGATGGGATTTAGCAAAAATAAATTTGAAAAAAACATAGAGAAGAAACTTGTCCTACAATATATTAGTTACTTGTAGGACAAGGACTTTGTAATTAACTTGGATTAATCAAATTCATAGCATCCACATATTTCTGTAACCCATTAGGTTTGCAAGCGAGTTCAACATATAGCAGAGGATTCTCCTGTGCCAGTCGGTACAGATACGCAATATCATCAGGTGTATCGAGTAAGACGGCTGAATTACATTCCTCACAGCTAATAACAATAGGTGTGCTAGTATATGTATCATTGATGGTATTAACAATAACAGAATCTGTATTAGGTTCATACATACAAAACAGGTAACAAGGATTAGTTTGTTTCATGGTGTTCTCATTCCCATAGATACTTAGCATCATCAAGCAGATCAATGATGGCTGTAAGCATATTGTTATAGTCGGTTTGCAGTTCCTTGATTTCATCACTTGCATTCAGTAAATGTTTTCTGCATTTCAAGCAGTTGCAGATACAGAGCATTAACAGTCTGCACAAGAGGATATATGGTTTCTTTCTTGCCGACAACGCAGATGCGGTTATATATGCAGGAACGGACAAAGTAATCTTTCTTCATCATACCGCTGGCAAGGATGCGGGCTTCGATTTGCTTGCGTTCAGCATCACTGATTCTAAAACTTATAGTTGGATGTTTGTGTTGATTGCTCATAGAAAAGCTCCTTTCATAGTGTGTGTGGCAGCAGGCACAGTTAAGCACCCACAAGCCACATTTGATTATTCTTTTTTAGTAGTAAAAGTAGATTATATCTGCCATGGATTTCATAGGAGCAATAGTGAATTATTGCAACTAATTTGCTACTAAAGTTTTTGAAAACAACATGAAAAGAGTAACATTAGATGAAATAGATGCGGTTGAATGCCGCATTAAATCAGCATTTTTGACTTTAATAAAGATAAAGTGGAAGATAAGGTGTGGAATAGGGGTAGCCAACTTTCTAAGTGCAATTGCCTGTCTCTCCACATTTTCTACGCTCATCATTGATTTGATAAACAAAAGTCCGTTAAGTACTTCTTTACCGTTATAATTTATCATTATGAATTCCTCACTTTATCTTTATTTGTGAGAAATATGCGCATATCCTCTAATCAAGAGCCTTACCGGCAACTCATTGACTATGGTTATATGATACTTGAATATGCCAAACCATTACAAGAAGCAGCTCTGCAGATACAAAAGAAGGAAGTATTGCTACTCCCTTCTGCATTGTAAATATAATAACACTATTTTGCTTTGGCTAGCTTCAACATATCTTTTCGTATAGCCTTTAACTCATCTTTATTTTTCAAACAATATCCACCATAACATTGTTCATTCAAAAAACAAGTTTCACATATTATGGAATTAATACTCTGCATAAGTAATTCATCATCACTTGGCAGTTCATATGCTTCAATCTTTTTTATTCCTTCAGGATTTCTAAGACCATAGTCTATTTTCTTTCCATTGCTGGTTTTAAGATATAGGTAAACTTCAGCAAAGAAGGATAGGCAATCACCTACTTCATACTCTTCAAATCCATTTATAGGAAGCCATACATGATCTTCTTTTCCATCGAAGCAAGTACCATCTCTATACATTCCTTCAACATAGATTCTCTTAAAACAAACATTCTTACTATTCTTCTTTTCAATCTGTCCTTTGAAGCCTAGCGCCATCTCATAGTAACACATCTCAAAATAGTGTCTGCAATCTTTAGCTGACTTTCTTTGTATTTCAAGATACTCGTCATAAGAAAGTTTCTCTACACCTTCTATTTTCTTAAGCTTCTCAGGACTAAAATCAATAGTTCCAAACTCACTTAACACACAGGTGTCACTACCATAATGCGCCTTCTTTAATTCGTTCCATTCACTCATATTACAATTACCTCCGTTAATAAGTGTTGCTAGATAAGCAACCTGACATGTCAACGAAGTTTACTTATATAAGTATACTCTTACTGTCCATGAATTTCCATAACTATTTTATAATATTTCTCTCATTGTCATTATCACCCTAATCTCCTGTTCCGTAAATATTGAAATCTCCTGCAATAATCCAAGGATTCTTAAGCAACCTAAGATAAGCTAAGGTAGGCAGAACAGGAACGAGACTATGCACTCTCCCATCAGAAAAAAGTAGAGATACCGGTTGAAAATCCGGTACTCTATCAAAAGTGTGGGAATTGTAACCAGACAGCTTATCTGAAAGCGAAGGAAAGGTATGATACGCAGAGAGAAAAACTGGCAGGCAGATATTTGGATTTAAGTATGTGGATAAGGTTGAAATCACATATGTTGATATTGGAGTACCGAGGAAGTTCCTCTTATATGAGTTTGTACTCTAATCAAGACATAATAACAGTTATATCTTGAACATTGTACAAACAACTTCCAGTTTGCCGAAATATCTTTCTAACTTTCCCTATTTTACAGGCTTTTCAGCCAATTCATTAGTGAAATGATATGTATTTTCCCTTATTTTTACCCTTATGAGATAATCGTAAGGGAAATAAGGGAAAGTTTTATTTAGTCATTGCCTGCCAATCGTAACTTTCATACAGAACATTTCAGGGTTATATAAGAAGTGCTGTTGGGATATGATTACCATACTGGCAACACTTATAAGCATGGAAATAGCAATCTACTTTGGAGTTTGGATAAAGACAGTCTTGCCGATCAATATGCTATTTCTCTTATTATTCGTGCAACTGGTATATGTTGGAATTAGGTGGTATGTAAAAGGCTGGCGGGAAAACAGAGGTTATGTTTAAAATGAAAACTTGTCTGAGACGCAGCGAAGTAAATAAAAAAATGAGTAGTATAGGAAGTCAGTAGTGTGTGAATAAACTGCTGGCTTCTTTTTTGATAGAGACAGTCACTCCAAAGAGGTGCTGGATAGTAAAGTAA
>MNRZ01000013.1 GCA_001916215.1 Clostridium sp. CAG:307_30_263 | reverse complement strand
AACTCTGATTTTTCCTTTTACTTAAGCGGAATTTAGTTCTACATTTCTTTTTTTAGTTTTTTCTACTATTCATAGCGGAATTTACTTTTTCAATTAACTAAATTAAGATAAAAAGGAGCATAAACTCCTTCTAATCAAATTCTTTCAATATAATTATACGACGCTTATACTAAATTATACCTGTCCAAAATTCCTGGTAAAAAATATCCAAATACCTTTTCATTTTGAAAATATACAAATACCAGTTCTTCTTTTGTTGTTGGATGAACAAAAGATAATTCATAATTCTTAAGGGCGTAATAATTTCCCACCCTATCATGAGCGCCATACTTCACATCACCATAAAGTGGATGCCCTAAATTAGCAAGCTGGCATCTAATTTGGTGATGACGACCTGTTTCTAGATTTATATTTACTAAAGTATATTCTTTACCATCAAGTTCAGTATATTCTAAAGCTTCATAATCTAAAATAGCCTCTTTACCTTTATTCTTGCCTACTACAAAGCTCTTCTTTTGTTTTTCATCATAATATAGGTGATTTTCAATTCTTCCTTTACCAAAAAGATGACCTTCACATACACAAAGATATTTTTTAGTAAAACTATGTGTTCTAATTTGTTCAGATAATCTAGCTGCGGCCTTAGATGTCCTTGCAAAAACCATAAGCCCTGAAGTATTCCTATCAAGACGATGAACAAGGCCCAAATATACAGCACCAGGCTTGTTATATTTTTCCTTAATATATTCTTTTGTCATTGTAAGTAAATCAGAAGCCCCGGAAATATCAGCTTGAGCTAATATACCTGTTTCCTTATAAACAACAATAACCTGATTATCCTCATATATTACTTTTAACACATTTTCACCTCATACTTAATTTTTAAGAGCTTGAAGTGGTGCCGGAATTTGTCCACCACGATTAATAAAATCCTTACAGCTATATTGATTAATCTTCATAATTGGGCCATATCCTAAAAGACCACCAAAATTTATTTCCTCATCATCCTTATAGCCAATTGCCGGAATTACACGAACAGCTGTTGTTTTCGTATTAACCATTCCAATTGCTGCCTCATCTGCGATAATTCCTGATATAATAGTTGGATCAGTATCGCCTGGAATAACAATCATATCAAGGCCTACAGAACAAACAGCCGTCATTGCTTCAAGCTTTTCCATTTTTAAAGCTCCTCTTCTTTGAGCTGCAATCATACCAGCATCCTCAGAAACAGGAATAAATGCACCTGATAGTCCTCCAACTCTACTAGATGCCATAACTCCACCTTTTTTTACAGCATCATTTAACATTGCAAGACAAGCTGTTGTACCATAGCCACCGCATGATTCAAGACCAATTTCTTCTAAAATATGTGCAACACTATCACCAACTGCAGGTGTAGGTGCAAGTGATAAATCAACAATTCCAAATGGTACATTAAGTAGCTTAGACGCTTCAGTACCAATTAATTGACCCATTCTTGTAATTTTAAAAGCAGTCTTTTTTATAATATCCGCAATTTCTGAAATAGACGCACTTTTAGGTGCCTTTTTAATTGCTGATCTTACAACACCAGGTCCAGATACACCAACATTAATAACACAATCAGCCTCGCCAACACCATGGAATGCTCCTGCCATAAAAGGATTATCCTCAACCGCATTACAAAAAACAACAAGCTTACCAGCACCAATGCAATTCTTATCTTTAGTTAGATATGCTGCATCATAAACAACCTGTCCCATTAGCTTTACAGCATCCATGTTAATTCCCGCTTTTGTTGAGCCAACATTAACACTCGAACAAACAATATCAGTTTGAGCAAGTGCTTCGGGAATTGATTTAATAAGTTCAAGGTCACCTGCACTGAAGCCTTTTTGAACTAAAGCAGAATATCCACCGATAAAGTCAATACCAATATCTTTTCCAACCTTGTCCAACGTTTTAGCATATTTTATTGGATCACCACCTGATGCACCAACAAGCATCGCAATGGGAGTAACTGAAACTCTTTTATTTATAATAGGTATACCGTAAGTTTTTTGAAGGTATGAACCAACCTCAACAAGTCTCGAGGCCTTATTATATATTTTATCATATACCTTCTTACAAGATTTATCAATATCACTATCCATGCAATCAATTAAGGAAATTCCCATTGTTATTGTTCTAATATCAAGATTTTCCTTATTAATCATATTAATTGTTTCTAAAATCTCATCATTTGTTAACATACTATCACCTAAATCTTATGCATAGCATTAAAAATATCTTCATGCATTACATGAATTTCTAGACCCTTTTTCTTACCATTTTCTTCAATCGTACCAACAAATTTGGTAAAATCGACATTTAAAGAATCAATATTAACGACCATAATCATCGCAAAATAATCCTTTAAAACACTTTGTGACACATCTAAAATGTTTGCATTAGCCTTAGCACATTCATCACTAACATAAGCCAAAATGCCCACACAATCCTTTCCTATTACTGATATTACAGCATTCATAATTCATTCCTCCTTGTATAATAATTTTAGTATATAATAAAAAGCTATTATTTTAAATAGCTTTTCTTATTTTTTTAAATTTTGCTCGTGATATAGCATAATCATCTTGAAAAATTGTATTAATATGATGCTTCTTAAAATTAATATTTTCATATTTTAAAATACTACTTCCCTCAAGCTTAATAGCTGATTCTAATTTAGTCCATTTTCGAGTTGCCGATTTATCGTTTATTTTTTCATTTTCAAATAATCTTTTCTTTACCTCATCTGATAATTTTCTTTTATATTCAATATCAATTCCTACCTCATCATAGGATGTTGCAAGTACAACAACATTTTTTGAATGAGAAATATTAAATTTAAAATCAAGAGCTAAATCAAATGGCTTTCCTTCCTTAAAATCCGGAAAATAGTAAACTCCATAATAGTCATAAATAGCATTTATTAACAAAAAATATCCTGCAAGTGATATATTTTTATATGACAAATTGGAAATATTATGATATTTTTTTTGTAAATTTGAAGGTAAATATTCTATTAAAAAGGAAAAATCTAAATCACTCACATTAAGCTTATAAATATTATCAAATTCATTATCCGTTATATGAAGCTTCTTTAAATTTCTATCGCTCATAATCTTATCAAGCTTTAAACCAATATTAGAATATCTAATTTGAAAAAATAATAAGCCAAGTAGATATGGAAATATTAAAATTTCTGAAAAAACAATTATTAATACTGTAACGAATATATTTTTGTGAAAAAGAGGATTTTTACTAATTTCAATTTTCCCAGTGATTAAATTATTTTCACAAATATACTTATAATAATAATTAGGGTATATTCTTGATTTAGTCATATATATATCACCGCTAATTTTTCCTTTATATGTATAATAGCAATTATCTCTTCCTAAATGAGCGCCAAAATAAATATAAAGAGAAATCATAAAAATAATTATACTGACTATAAAACCCATATATTTATTTAAAAAATCCATCTCACCTGCAGTATCCGCAAATGAGCAAATTGCTCTTTGACATAAAACAAGGGAGGTTAAAGCAACTGAAAAGTTTAAAAGTTTTAAAATGCGAAACAAAGGAACGCCTTTTTTAGTTTTAAAAATACCAAATAAAGAAACACCAATTTCTACAAATGCTGCAATTGCAAATAAAATAGCTACATTCATTTCATAGCTTTTTAGATTATCTCTAATACTTAAAAAATAAAAGCCATATAGAACACTTGCAAATAAAGTAATAATTCCTACAAAATGATAATCAATTATCTTGGCATAATCTCTTTTTTTGATATTAAAATATAAATAAGCTTTAGATATTACAATAAAAATTTGAAATAAAGCAGAAGCTAGAAAGACATAAGAAACTAAAAATCCTAATATTAGTTTTAAGCTTACCCAACAAATATTGCCGACTAAAGAAAGCCTTGTATAAAAAATTGATTTATTTTCATAACGATTAAGATGATCCATAAAATCAACTCCTAATCCTATTTTACTTTCTTTATTCTTTCTTTTCAATCAATTTCTTATTTAGTGCACGCTTTTCATTTCCTCTTCTTAAATAAAAGGTATTATCATTTAAAGATGATGTAACCTCAGAACCTGCGCCAATATAACAATTAGAACCAATTGTAATTGGTGCAATAATCGTTGAATTAGATCCAATAAAGCTATAAGAACCCACCTTACTTCTACTTTTTATTTTACCATCAAAATTAGAAAAAATAACACCTGCCCCAATATTTACACCATCTTCGATTGAAGCATTTCCTATATATGATAAATGCTTAGCCTTAACTTGCTTTTTTATCTCACTATTTTTAACCTCAACAAAGTTACCAATTGTACTTTCTTCTATAATACTATGCTTTAAATGAGCATATGGTCCAATAATAGAACTAATAATTTTAGAATCTTCAATTAAAGAATCAATAATATATGTATTTCCTTCAATTATTGTATTTCCTAAAATAATTGAATTGTCACTTATTTTGACACCTGGTGTAATTTTAACATCTGGTCCAATTTGGGCTTTATTTACAAAAACATTATTTTTTCTTAAATCTTGATTAATTTTAGATGATAATAAATTAGTTACTTTAATTAAATCTAGAGGTGTATTTATTCCTAAAATTTCCTCTTCCTTGTTTATTTGATAAATTCCTTTTTTAATCTTAGATGGTAAATATTTAAAGATATCTGTGAAATAATATTCTAAGGTTATCTTATTTTTTTCAATTTTATCAAGATATTTTAGCACCCTATCATTTAAAATATAAATTCCTGCGTTTACAAGTTTCTTTTTTCTTTGGAAATTAGTCAAATCCTTCTCCTCTTTTATTCTTAAAGGATAGTTAAAAATTCTACCATACCCATAAGGATTTTCTACCTTAGATGCTAAAATTGTAATATCATTTTTATGTTTAAAATGATATTTTATTAAATTTGAAAGTGTTTCTTTTGATACTAAAGGCGTATCTACAGGAAGAACTAAAAAAGTTCCTTTTTCTTTAATAAGTTTTAAGGCGTCTCCCGTACCTAAAGGGAGTGCCTGAATTAATTGTCTACAATTATGTTCAAGCTTTAAAGCTGGTGATTTAATAATTGTTATCTCATTTATTTTAAGAGCCTTAAGCTTATCATAAGCATAATCAATTAGTGGCTTACCTAAAATTTCAACTAGGGGCTTAGGCTTATATTTATCTAGTCTTACTCCATAACCTGCACTTAAAATTATACCTTGCAAAATATCACCTAAATAACATTATGCACAAAAAAAGAAAAAAAGCCCTAAGGCTTTTAATTATTTTTATTACTTATTAAAGCTTTAATTGAATAAAATAACGTTACAATTCCTTCTACAATAAATAATATATAGTTAACAATTGTATTTAACTTATGTACTTTAAAGGTATTTAAAATATCTTCATTCAAAACTTGATTATATCCATCGATATTCATTTTAAAAACATATATTTTAAATATCATCATAAATGTTAAGTTAACACATATAGCAACAAGTAATAAAACTAACTCTTCTATCTCAAATTTATAATTTTTCTTAAAGGACTTTATAGTATATATTCCTATAACAATTAAAAGTGCTATTGATGCTGAAGCACAGATAATCATAAAAATAGTAAAGAAAGACCCGTTATCTTGAAAAAAGCGTAATATACTATGGTCTAGAGTATCAATAACATACTGAATTGTTAAAAAGAAAATACAATTTTTTTCATATGATTTACCTATTATCTAATTAAATTATCATAAATTAATCGAATGGTTCTATCATAATCCTTAGTATCAATACCAAGAATAATATTAATTTCCTCAGGACCTTGGGCAATCATTCTTACATTAATTTTTTCTTCACCTAAAACAGAAAACAATTTTCCTGAAAGACCAATATAACCCTTCATATTACGTCCAACAACCGCAATCAAGCTTAATTCTTCCATAACAGACACGTTATCAGCTCCTAAGCTTGATTTTAACTCTTGAACTATTTCATATTTATATTTTTCAACTGAATCAGCTGAACAAACAATTGAAACAGTGTCAATTCCCGTAGGAATATGTTCAATTGATACATTATATCTTTCAAATAAAGATAATACCTTTCTTACATAACCAATTTCATTAGACATATGATTTTTAAAAATTGAGAAAGATATAAAATTTTTCTTTCCTGCTATACCAGTAATAGGTTGTGTATTATCACTACATTCATCTAAAATTAAAGTGCCCGAATCCATTGGACGATTAGTATTTTTAATATTAATAGGAATATTTAAAGACTGAATGGGGAAAATTGTTTCTTCATGCAAAACATTAGCTCCCATATATGATAATTCTCTTAATTCATGATAAGTGATTTCTTTAATTGCCATCGGATTTTCTACAATACGTGGATCCGCAACTAAAATACCAGATACATCAGTCCAATTTTCATATAAATCAGCATGAATAGATTTAGCTAAAATAGAACCAGTTACATCAGACCCACCGCGGCTTAAAAGCTTAATATCACCATTTGGATAAGAGCCATAAAAACCTGGTACAACTATTTTTTCGGATGTAATAAAGGCTTCCTTAACTAAAGGTTCCGTCTTATCATAATCAATCTTAGCTTCATAGTCAAACTTAATTAAATCCTTAGCATCTTTAAAAGTATAACCTAAGTATGAAGCCATAAGCTTAGCCGTTAAATACTCACCACGACTAACTAAATAATCCTCACTAATTCCTTTTTTCAATTCACTATGAATATGATCAAGCTCAGATTTAATATCAAAATCAAGTTTTAACGATTCCTTAACATCAATAAATCTTTTTTCAATCATATTCCAAATATCATCATAAGGAACACTAAATTTAATATGTGCATGTAAAATATACAGCAAATCCGTTATTTTTGAATCATGTGAATCACGCTTACCTAAAGCACTAACTACAACTATTCTTCTTTCACTATCAGATTTAATAATATCATAAACTTTTTTAAATTGCTTTTCCTCAGAAAGGCTTGAGCCTCCAAATTTTACTACCTTTAACATAATTCCTCCTACAAGCTTCTTAAAGCATCAACTAAAGCAGTTTTACTCTTTGTTTTTTCGTCAATTGTTTTAATAATTTTAGCAGGACAACCCGCAACTACAACATTAGCCGGAACATCCTCAATAACAACAGCACCTGCTGCCACAACAGAATTTTCACCAACTGTACAGCCTTCAATTACAACAGCATTTGCTCCAATTAAAACATTATCACAAATTGTAACAGGCTTAGCACTTGCAGGTTCAACAACTCCCGCAAGAACAGTACCAGCACCAATATGACAATGACGACCAACTATTGCTCTTCCACCTAAAACAGCTCCCATATCAATCATAGAGCCTTCTCCTACAATGGCGCCGATGTTAATTATGGCTCCCATCATAATAACCGCATTATCATGAATTTCTACTTCGTCACGAATAATAGCACCCGGTTCAATACGAGCATTAATATTTTTCTTATCAAGAAGAGGAATAGCGCTATTTCGCATATCATTTTCAACAATATAATCCAAAATAAGCTCTTTATTTTCTACTAATACAGGCTCAATATCTGACCATTCACCAAAAATTACATAAGAATTATTAGAACCAAAAACCTTTGTTTTAGGAAATCTAATTTCTTCCTTAGCATTTAAATAAACCTTAACAGGAGTTTTCTTTTTAACATTTTTAATATAATTTATAATATAATTTGCATCCATTAATCTTTCCCTCCAAAAAGTACATCTTCCATATCATACATTCCTTTTCCCTTTGAGATTAACCATTTAGCACCAAGTAAGGCTCCTTTAGCAAATATCTTTTTAGAAAATGCCTCATGCTTTAAAGAAAAAACCTCATCAAGACCCGCATAGATAACCTCATGTTCACCAACAATTGTACCGCCACGAACAGAATGAACACCTATTTCACCTAAAGGCTTACGTTTAGACGCTCCCTCACGACCATAAATACAGGGTATTTTATCATTTCCTTCAATTGAATCAATAAGCATTTTGGCAGTCCCTGAAGGTGCATCAGCCTTTTTATTATGATGTTTTTCAATTAATTCAACATCAAATGATTCTCTTAAAATTGGTGATATTTCTCTTACAACACGGTTCATTAAAATAACACCTAAAGAAAAATTAGAGCTATAAAGCACAGGAGCATAATTTTTTAAATCGTTTACAAGCTCCATTTCATCTTCTGTATAGCCTGTTGTTGCAATTACAACAGGCTTATGTGTTTTTTTAACATATTCATGAATTTTAAAAATATTTGAATGATGCGAAAAATCAATGATAACATCTGATTCAATTCCTTCAAAATTTTCATTATATCCAGGAGCAACAATACCACTAATAATATCATCTGATGATATTGAATCAGCTACAACATGACCCATTGCTCCATATCCAACTAAACAAATTTTCACTTTATTTCATCTCCTAATCTATCAATTTCTTGATGTAATACTTCTTTTTTAGGGCCCATCTCATCAAGAGGAAGGCGAACATGTCCAACCTTAAAGCCCATATAATTTAGGGCTTCTTTAACTGGAATAGGATTTGTTTCTAAGAATAAATCATTAGCTAAGGTTAAATATTTTAGCTGCAATTTATAAGCATCCTTATAATTACCTTCAAGCATTAAAGATGTAATTTGATGAACAACGCTAGGAGCAATATTAGCAAGAACAGAAATTACGCCATCACCACCTAAGCTCATAATAGGAACTATTTGATCATCATTTCCTGATAACATTGAAAAATTATCATCTATTAAAGTCGCAACCTTTGCAACAAAACTAATATTACCAGAAGCTTCCTTAATACCACAAATATTAGGAATTTCCTTTAATTCCTTAATTTCTTCGTATGTTAAAGACATACCAGTTCTTGAAGGAACATTATACATAATAATCGGAAGCCTTGTCGATTTAGCAACCTCACTAAAATGCTTAATAATACCTGTATGATTAGTTTTGTTATAATAAGGAGTTATTACAAGTAAAGCATCAGCACCTAATTCTTCATATCTTTTAGAAGCTAGGCACGCAAGCTTAGTCGAATTAGAACCACTTCCTACAATAACCGGAATTTTGTGATTTACTTTTTTAACTACAAATTTTACAACCTCATCCTTTTCTTCTTGACTCATCGTCGCTGCCTCAGCTGTTGTACCTAAAACAACAAGTCCATCAGTATGACTTTTTAGATGAAAATCAATTAAATTTGCAAGTACTTCAAAGTTGACATTATCATTTTCATCAAATGGGGTTACAAGTGCTACATAAGATCCTTTAAATTTCATTATCATCTACCTCGATTTCTGTATCAAAAACGTGTTTTGATGGTCCTTCCATATATATATTATCATTTTCTTTAGTAATTTTTAAAATACCATATGGAAGATGCATATAGCAATAATCACCAACAAGCCCGAGTTTATTTAAGGTAACAAAAGCACTACAAGCACCCGTACCACACGCCAACGTGTAACCTACTCCTCGTTCAAACGTTCTTATTTTATAATTAATATCATCCATTTTTTCTACAAAATTAACATTTGTTTTTTCTTTAAATAAAGGATTATTCGAAATAAATGGTCCTATATTTAAAGAAATCATTTCTTCTATATGATCAGTAATTAAAACCGTATGAATTGTTCCCATAAAAAAACTATATGTTACATATTCCTTATTATTAAATAATATCGGAAGCCCAAAATAATTTTTATTTTCTGAAGCTTTAATCATATTGTTATCAAATAAAGGATGTCCCATATTAATTTTTGCCCGAAAATCGTTAAGAAGTCTAGAAATAACTTCTACCTTCATTATTCCAGCACCGGTTTTAACATCAAAACTGTTAGAATTTACAATTCCGTTTTTCACTACGTAATGACTGAAACAACGAATACCATTGCCACACATAGGTGCCATAGAACCATCCTTATTATAAAATAACATTTCTAAGGGATTCTTTTTTACAACAATAAAGCCATCAGCACCAATGCTTAAATGCTCTTTAGTTAAATTAATAGCTAATTTTTGGTAACAAACATTAGGCTCATATTCTGTAATAATAAAATCATTGCCTAAGCCATGATATTTAGATATTTTCACTTACCTCACCTCTAATAATGTCTTCAAGAGTTTGCCTTTTTACAGCAAGGAAATCACCACTAGAAGATACAAATACTACTGCTGGTCTTAGGGCCTTATTATAATTTGAAAACATAGAATAGCCATAAGCACCTGTTGATTTAACAACAAGTAAATCGCCCTCATCCGCTTCTGAAAGCTTTGTATCTTCCATAATAATATCTCCTGATTCACAGCATTTACCAGCAACAGTTATAATTTTCTTAGGACTGTCCTCTTTTCCGACAATAAAGCCATCATATTTAGCTTGATAAAGTGCTGGTCTAATATTATCTGTCATACCACCATCAATAAAATAATATTCACGATGAGGCGTATGCTTAACTGCCCCAATTGTGTAAAGAGTTGTACCAGCCTCACAGACGATTGATCTACCTGGTTCTATCATTAAATGTGAAATTGTAACACCATTTTCCTTTAATTTTTCTTCTGTATGCTTAACAATGAGACCAACAATATCTCTAACGGCCATAGGATGATCGTCTTTTGTATATCTAGCACCAAAGCCACCGCCTAGATTTAATGCCATAGGCTCTTTAAAGTTTTTAAGATATGTAACTAACTTATCAATAGCGGCATAAAAGCCCTCAATTTCAAAAATTTGCGAGCCAATATGGGAATGAAAGCCTTCTAATATAACATTCTTTGAATTTTCAATTCCTTTTAAGGTCTTATTTAAATCCTCTGAATCAATCAACATTCCAAACTTTGAATCTATATGGCTTGTTACAATAAATTTATGAGTATGAGCTTCAACACCTGTATTTAGTCTAATAAGACAGCTAACCTTTTTATTTAAAGAGCTTGCAACACGCTCAATATGACAATAATCAGCGTAGGAATCAATTACAATATGAACTACACCATTTGAAATTGCATATTCAAGTTCTTCAATTTGTTTATTATTTCCATGAAAATATAAATGAGTTGGGTTCATTCCAGCCTTTAAAGCGGTATAAATCTCACCCATTGATACAACATCAGCGTAAAGCCCTTCTTCTTTACATAATTTATAAATATGTAAGATTGATAAAGCCTTAGATGCATATAAAACATCAGTTTTAAAATAATTTGATTTAAAGCTTTCTTTATATTCCCTCATAATATTAATAATATTATTCTCATTAAAAACATATAATGGTGTACCATACTTTTCTTTAAGTTCTTGATAATTAATTGTCATATAGACCTCCTAAATATAAAAAATGGAAGCTAGAGGCCTCCATTTCATTGTCAAAAAAGAATTATTGTTAGCGCCTCTACTATTACTAGTAGGAGTACTATAGATATTTTCTATAGTCCCACAAAATAGCCATGCCTAGCTAAAATGTTCGGCGATGATTACCTTTCCTTTACTTCTAAGGACGCCTCCTCCATAAAGTACTATGATGCACCGCTACCTCTATTTTATTTATACATAAATAATACCATAAAAATTTCTTTTTGCAAGCATTTTACTAATTTCTATTTATTTTGTGTAATTATTTGACTGATAAATTTTTTGAAATGCGTTCTTCCTAAATCATTAGGCTTAAAAACGGCACAATCAAGCAGCATATTTGTAAATTCCTTACCTATTTCATCTTCAAATATCTTACTGATATTATCTTTTGTAAAATTATAATTATTAATAAAACTCATTACCCAATCCTCATGCTTCTTTAAAGAGGCATCCTGAGTTGTTGAATGAGTAAGTATTCTTTCCTTTAATAAAGTTATTTCTTCCTTTAAACGCTTAGGTAAAATGGCAAAGCCCATAATTTCAAAAAGGCCAATATTTTCTTTTTTAATATGTAAGTATTCTGCATGAGGATGAAATATTCCTAGAGGAAACATTTCACTTCTTCGATTATTTCTTAAAGCTAAATCCAAAATATAAGAACCTTTATAAAGATGCAAAATTGGTGTTATTGCATTATGAGGTTCAGTATCATTAGCAATAATATTAGATTCTAAATCATCATATTTACGCCATTTATTTAAGATTTTAGTTGATAGATTAATTAGTCCGTCTTTATTCTTGCCCTCAAGTCTTATGACACTTACAGGCCAATCTAATAGTTTAATATTTATATCATCAATACTATCTTCATAAATAGATTTAGCCTTAACAATTGGAAAATTATATTTTCCCGTATGAAAATGCTCGTGTTGTAAAATACCGCCACCAACAATCGGTAAATCAGCATTAGTACCAATAAAATAGGTTGGGAACATATCAACAAAGTCAAACATATATTTAAATGTTTTTTCACTCATTTTAAACGGAATATGACGAGCGTTTAGCACAATTGAATGCTCCAAAAAATATGGATATGGACTATATTGAAAATAAAACTGTTCACCCGCAAGCGTAATTGGTACAATTCTTAAATTGTCTCTTGCTGGATAATCAAGACGGCCATGATAACCAACAGCCTCTTTACATAACAAACATTTTGGATAGTTAATACTTTCCATATTTAAAAGCTTTTCTTTAGTTTGACTATCCTTTTCAATTCGCGACTGGTTAATCGAAATAACCATCTCACCATAAGGTGTTTTTGTATTAAAGAAAATATTGTTAGAAAATAAATTTCTTTTAATATAATTGCTACTTAGACTTATATTATATAAATACTCTAAAGCCTTAGTGCTTGATTTTTCGCTTATACTATAGAATTCTCTTATGATAGCTGATGGGCGAGGAACAAATACATTCATTATCGTTGCATCAAAAGCATCTTTAGCTTCGGGTGTATTTTCAATTATTCCCATATTAGCCGCATAATTTATAATAGTATCTAAAATCATATAAAGAGGTTCAGGGTGAGATGTACCTTCATCAATATAATCAAGATTTAAATATGCTAGGATACGATTAGTTGTATATATCCGGTCTTCTTCTTCAATTAAATGAGAATCGATTGCATATTGTACAAGCGATGCAATCGCATCACTTAAGGATTCCGTATCCTTTGGAAGTCGTCTTGGTCCTCCACAAGCACTAACCTCAAAGAAAGCACCATGAATACCTGTTTCATCGAAATACTTTTTAGCCATATTTTCTTTAAATTCAACTAAGAAGTCATTATGAACTAAAGCAAGAGCGCACCCTCCAAAACCAGCACCTGTCATTCTTGCTGCAATACAGCCTTGTTCATTTCTTGCGAGTTCAACAATTTTATTGAGTTCTGATGAAGAAACATCATAATTATCTCTTAAAGATTCATGAGATGCATTCATTTGTAAGGCAAAGGTATCTATATCATGTTCTTTCAAAGCTTCATAAGATTTTAGTACTCGCTCCTCTTCAGTAACGACATGTAATACACGGCGATATAATTTATTATCAGGCAAAAGATTTTCAATCATTTCTAAATATTCCTTCGGAATTTTAGTTAATGTTAGAACATTAAAATTGTTTTTAATAATATCCAGTGCTCTTTGACATTCTCTTACTCTTTGTTTATACTTTGAATTTACCTTTTGGCTTGGCTTATTTGTTTGACAAACAACAATTGAATAATCCCCTAAATCATAAGGTATATATTCATAGTTTAGCATATAATTATCTAAAAATAGAGCATTGTTTTCTCTTGCAAGCGATATGGCACATTGGTCCATGATTCCTGAATTAAGTTGTAAATATTCACTTTGAGCTTTATGACATCTCATTGCAAGTTCAAAACTTGTTAGATTTAATTTATAGATTTCGTTTAAAACCGTAGCTGTTAAAACTTCAATGCAGGCACCAGAGGAAAGTCCAGCTTGCTCGGATATTGTTGAATAAAAATAAATATTTAAACCAAAAGGAAAGCTAATACCACTATCTAGCATTGACCGTATTACAGCCTTAGGATAATTAGCGAAGCCATCATTTTTTGCATAATCAAAATCGTTAGTTTTTATAATCCCCATTTCAAAATAATTATCAGAGAAAAAAGCAAAGCTTTTATCACGACGTTTTGAAACTAATGCATAAATTCCTAAATTGATTGCAATCGGAAGAACATGACCTCCATTATAATCAATGTGTTCACCAATTAAATTAATTCTTCCTGGTGAAAAGAATTTATATTCATAGTTACTTCCGAATATTTCTTTGAAGTCTATTTCATAGCTCTTCATCATAATATCACCCTTTACATTTATATATACATTATATAATAAATCATGTTTTATTAAAAGATAATTAGTCTAATTATTATAAATTTGCGTTAAAATATTATCAAGTTTTTCTTCGACTAAAGCTTTTTTCTTTACTTTAGGCTTATTATTGATATTCCCTTTAAAAATTACCTTTAAAGGTGATTTTAAAGTTTTTAAATCTATAAATGGATTTCCATCAAGAACAAGCATATCAGCACTTTTACCAGCCTCAATACTTCCGGTTTCGTTATCGATTCTGGCTATTCTAGCATTAATATGAGTTGCAGTATTAATAGCAAAGGCATTAGATACATGACAAAAATTTTTAAAATAGATAATTTCACGCCACATATTATAGTGGGTGACATAAGGACAAGCGGTATCTGTACCAAGCCCTACTAAAATATTATTTCCAAGACAAGCCTTGGCACATTCAACAATTCCTTTAAATACTAACTCACCATTATAAAGCCCAGTATCATCACAGTATAAATCTTTTTTATTAAAATATTTAAATACTACTGCTGGAGAAATAGTACATACATGTGCAGCATTCTTTTCCTTAAATAAGGAAATCATTTCCTCATTCAATTTAGCACCATGCTCAATCGTATCTACACCATTTAGAAGGGCAACTTCTACTCCTTCAGGTGATTCCACATGAGCTGCTACCTTATAGCCATAAGAATGAGCAGCCGATGTAATAGCCTTAACTATTTCCGGTTGCATCTTTAAAACACCAGGTTCTCCCTTTACCTTAGAATCCAATACACCACCTGTAATCATAAGTTTAATAAGATCTGGCTTTGTAGCCTTTATCTCATCTAAATACTTTAATGCAGAAGAAACATCTGTTGCTTCATATGCAAGTACTCCTGCCATATGACCACAAGGAACTGAGATAGCCATGTTAGAAGCTAATATACGTGGCATTTTTTTAGAATTCAAATCTCTTAGTTTGGAATCAATATCAGATAGACCACCAACAGTTCTTATTGTTGTAACACCACTTTGAAGTTCAATCTTAGCATATTTTTTACATAATGATGTTACAATTTTTCTTGTAAGAAAATGCTTCATTAAAAAATCAACAGTTTTCTTATTTTGGTTTTTACCGCCATTAGGATTCCCAGACCCTGGCAAATGAACATGCAAATTGATTAAGCCTGGCATTAGATATTTGTTTTTTAAATCAATAATTTTATAATCCTTATATGGCAAAATGTTTTCTGTTATATCTTCAATAATATCATCTTTAACAACAACTGATTTACCCTTTATTAAAGAATCACTAATTCCATTTATAATATTACAATTTGTAAGTATATATTTCAAAATAGCACCTCATTTTAATATAATTAAAGTTTAGATAAAAAAAAGCTTAATATAGATTTCTCTATATTAAAGCCTTCTATTATTCTCTAACCCATCTTGTAACAAAGTAACCTCTATTTAAGTTAGAAAACTGTCTTTTTAAGCTTTCAGTTAGAGGACATCCTAAGATGTTTTTGTAATCTAAACTAATTTCTTTGTCATTTCTATCTACAGCTCTAAGCTTTTCGACATTGTTATTATTTTCCTGATAATAAATTTTAATATACATTTCTTTACCTTCTTTCTATTTAAAGTATAGCACGCTTAACAATTTAATGCAATACTTTTTTGTAAAGTAAATGTGACATTTTTAATAAATATATATATTTTATCGATTTCAATGAAAAAATTGTAAAAAAATAGCTTTTTATGCTAATTTAATATAAGTTTTAGCTTATTCTTCCTTACAGGTGCACATAATTTTTAAGATTTCATCGTCTGTTTGGGACATACCAAGACGAGCCATTTTACCTACATTTTCAATTGTAGCTTCAACACATGATGTAATTAGGCCTTCACCTGATTTAAAACGTTCATTATGTAATGCCATGTAATAGCCAAGTAAAGCTGAATCAATCGCTTCTGCTATTTTAGCTGCACATGATGGCTTAGCACCATCACAAACCATACCAGAAATTATACCAAGAGCATTAACAATTGTTTGTGAAATTAAATCAATACTTCCACCCTTTAAATAGCAAATACCACAAGCAGCTCCAATCGCCGCAAGTGTAGCTCCACAAAATGCAGATAATCTTCCTATTTCCTTCTTTTGATCAAGTGTAATTAAATCTGAAACAATTAAAGCTCTTAACATTGCATCATTTGAAGCATTAAGATTTTTAGCAAAAACATAAATAGGCATTGATGCGGTAATACCTTGATTCCCACTACCAGATAAAATTATTACCGGTAAGGGACAACCGCTCATTCTTGCATCCGAGGCAGCAGCCGCATATGCTCTAGCACTCACATTCGTATCATTACCATATGTATCTAAAAGGAGTCTACCAATACCTGCTCCATAATGACTTTTTAGGCCTTCTTTAGCAATCGCAAGATTATAATTTATTTGTCTTTGTAATATATCTTTCAATTCTTTTAAATCAACAGTATTGGCAAATTCAATAATATCAACCACATTTAAGCTTTGATGTAGTTTTGCATCAGCCTGAATTTCCTCAAAATTTTTATCAAGAATGATATTGCCATTATACTCTTTATGACAAATATTAGTATGTTCTCCCGCAATTGCAACCTTAGCACGATTACCACTTATATCATAGCCCTCAAGCTCAATATATAATCTATAAGGCTTATTAGATGGCATAACCTTAATATTTTCAAGTTTTAAATATTCCCTTATTTTTAAAGAGTCGCTATCATCAAGGGTTTCAAGCACACTAAATCCATTATTAAGACTCTTAGCATAATATCCTGCTGCTATTGCAGCCTCAAGTCCTTTTAATCCATTTGTTTTAGGCACAATAACGGATTTAACATTTTTTATAATATTACCGCAAATTGTCGCATTAGTTTTTTGAGGAATAGAACCTAAAAGTTCAACTAAAGCTCTTGCACAATAGGCAAGGGCAATTGGCTCGGTACATCCCATAGCTGGAATTAACTCATGCTTTAATATTTCAATATAATTATTGTATTTTACTTCATCTAACATATTATTCGTCCTTCATATCACGTTTCATAAGCTTTAAAGATTCAACATCAATCGTTGAATTATTAAATAAAATATTATATAAGGATTCAATAATCGGCATTTCTAAATTATTAACCTTAGCAATTTTATATATTTCATTAATTGTATTCAAGCCCTCAATAGTACCATTTTGATTATATGAAAGACTTGCATCCTTCGTATAATGAAAACCATAGCTATAATTTCTACTTTCAAGAGAATTACAAGTAAGCATAATATCACCAATACCTGCTAAACCATATAATGTTTTCGGATTTCCTCCCACAAAGCTAATTACACGTCTTATTTCATTAAGTCCTCTTGTAATAATAGCATTTTTTGCATTAGCACCCATATTAGCCCCATCAATCATTCCACAGATAATTGCAAAAACATTTTTTATAGCACCACAATATTCAACACCAATAATATCATCAGTAGTATACACTCTAAAATGAGCATTATTAAAAATAATTTGAAGCTGACGTGCAATATTTGTTTTATCCGATGCAATTACAACCGCAGTATTTTTACCATCCATAACTTCACTAGCAAAGCTTGGTCCTGATAAAACCGCTAATTTTAAATTTTCATTTTCTTCATAAAATAAAGATGATATGCTTCTACCATTATATAATCCCTTTGATGTAAAAAGATAAATCTTTTGTCTATTATTTTGAATAATAGAATTCATAAAAGAATAAATTGTCGCAACCGGGATTGCAACTACAATTATATTTGAAAAAGAAACAGCCTCATCAATAATTGATGTAGCTTTAATATTTTTATTAAGCTTTATATTCTTAAAATAGTTAGAATAGCCATTATTAATTGCTTTTGCTGCTTCTTCCTTTCTTGCATAAACTAAAACATTGTATCCATTAGCTGCAACCACACTTGCAAGTGCAATACCCCAATGTCCTGCACCTATTATCGTAACATTTGCCATAAAATCACCACTGGTATTTTACCACAATAAGAAAATAATGTATATAAAGTATATAAAAAATAATTAGCATTTTTGCTAATTATTACTAACAAGATTATATTTTTTCCATTTACCGCTGCGCCATCTAAAAATAAATATTACAGCCCTTGAGCATTCATCAATTGCCATAGATATCCATATTCCTACAAGTCCTAAACCTAAGAAGGTATAGGAACCGAAAAGAAATGAACCAAACACTGCTACAACCCAGCAAAAAATAATAGCTAAAATGGTCGGAAACATTACATCACCACTTGTTTGAAGACTTCTTACAAAAACAATATTAAAGGCTCTGCCTATTTCTAAGAATATTTCCACAAACATAATTTTATGTCCCAATGCCAAAAGTTCAGGATCATAAACATCAAAAATTTTAAAGGCATAGTTAGAAAGTATGAAAAATAAAATTGCTATGGTTGTTGAAGCACAAAGTGAAATAAGAGCTGTTTGTTTAACCTTTTTATTTGTATCAACAGTTCTACCTGCACCTAAAAGCTCACCAATAATAACCTGCATAGCCTGTGAAATTGCCGATGTAAACATATAAGTCACCATCGCAAACATTGAAGCATATGTCTTAATATTTCCCATACCAATATTATTACCATTATATTTTACAATCTGATTTGCACAAAGCTGAATAATAATTTGGGATGAATTATAAGAAACTGATTCTCCACCTGATGGAGCTCCTAACTTTAAAAGCTTAATTCCTGTTTGACCCATCTCACTTTTAAAGACCTTAACACTTAAAGGAATACCAACCTTTTTAATATAAATAATAAGCATTAAAATAAAACCAATAATTCGTGATCCTGCACTAGAAATCGCAACACCTAAAATAGGAAGGTCAATTTTAGCGAATATTTTAATTAAAAAATAATTACCAAGAATATTAATCAAATTTACAATTAAATTAATTACCATTGATTCTTTCATACAGCTATTAGCCTTAAGTAAAGATGATAGAGTAGTTGACATGGTTTGAAAGAATAAAAGTCCACCTGTTATCATTAAGTATAACAAGGCATCATTATATGAAAGTTCCGGTACCTGAAGCCATTTTAAAAAGAAACGACCAAGTCCTAAAATAATTAAAGAAAAAACTAAAGAAACAATAAAATTAAAATAAAATGCTACTGAATATACACTTCGCTCATGAGTCTCATCTTTTGCTCCTTTATATTGGGTAATTAAAATAATAGCCGCTGATGAAAAAACGGTAAAAGCATTAATTATCATATTATTAATAACATTAGCATTCGTAATACCATTAACGGCATTTTCATATTTTTTCATCATAAATTGGTCAGAATATCCAACTACAAGTTGTAATAATAATTCAATAAAAATAGGTACAGTTAAAATAAGTAAATATTTTAAAGACATTAAATGATCTTTTTTCAATATAACACCTCGCACAATGTATAGTATTATACTTTTTTTCAAAATTTTTACAAGTATTTTAATAAAAAAAGATGGAATTAATCCATCCAATTATTCTTCAATTTGAAGCTCTTTAATGCTTACCTTACCCATTTTAATATCATAAAATGTATATGAGCATGAATCAATATGTGTTTTACCAAGCGGAACATCAAAGCAAAACAAATTATCAGAAATCATTGTTAAAATTCCTTTTTTAATAATTGTTTTATTCTTTGTCTTGTACTCGCTTACAGTAATTTGACTTCCCTTAAGTTTCTCTAATCCTTCCTTAATTGCGGTATAATCTCGTTCAAAAACGACAGTTTGCTTCACTTTAATCCCTCCTGCCTTTCCTCTTTACTATAATCATTATACCACAAAAAAGAAAAACAAGTAAGCATTTTTTTTAAAAAGTTTATAAATATGTTATTTTATCATTCCTGTAATAAAAATTTCAAGACCTATTGCAATTAAAATAATTCCACCAAGTAGTTCTGCTTTACTTCCAAGCTTTGTACCAAACTTCTTACCAATTACAACAGCAGCAAGACAAATAATAATGGTGACACTTGCAATAATAATAGCCGCAACAATCGCCATTGGAATCGTATATTCAGAAATTGTAAGACCAACCGAAAGAGCATCAATTGAGGTTGCAATAGCCTGAATCATTAACATTTTAATAGTTAATGGCTTATTAGTTACTTCTTCCTCTTCATTTCTATTTTTAATACATTCAAAAATTGTTTTTCCGCCTAAAAAGCCAAGTAAAATTAAAGCCATCCATGGAATAAATTTTTCAATATATTCAATAAATGCATGCCCAATAAAATAACCAATCAATGGCATAATTGCTTGAAATACACCAAATGTAACGGCAATTAAAATATGCTTACTTAGCTTCATGTTAGTTTCATTAAGACCATTAGCCATTGAGACGGCACAGGCATCCATTGCAAGGCCAATACCAAGCAAAAAGCTATTCAAGAAAAAAACAAAGTTCATAAAAACCTCCAAAAATATAAAAAAAGACCCATGCTTAAAAATAAAGCATAAGTCTCGTTTTTTAAGATTGAGCCTGGAATAATTCCATTTTGTAGACCAATCACTATTTCTAGCAAACTACTCCCTTATAAGGAATAAAACTATTAACATCTTCTATATAGTACAAAAAAATATCAGTTAGTCAATTCTAATTTACATTATTTTACTCTTAAAATTAAACATTTAAGATATAATTGCTCCCCAGCCTCTAAAAGGGCAGGGTGATCAGGAGATTGAATCCTAAAATCCAAGAATTGAACAGTTCTATTAGCATCATGGGCTGCTTCACTAACCATTTGCATAAATAAATCAGGCGTCATGTGTTGTGAACAAGAAAATGTCAAAAGATAACCACCACTTTTAATTATTTTCATAGCCTGCATATTTATATCCTTATAGCCTCTATATGCTTTCTTTAATGAATCCTTTGATTTTGAAAAAGCTGGTGGATCTAAGACAATTAAATCATATTTATCCTTATTTGCATCATCATGTAAATAATCAAATACATCAACACATTTAGCCTCTAGCTGAGTAAAGCCATTTAATTTTGCATTATTTGTTATTTCATCGCAGGCTCTTTTTGAAATATCACAGGCATCAACGTGACTTGCACCATATTTACAAGCATGGAGTGCAAAACCACCGACATTAGAAAAAGCGTCTAAAACATTTCTATTTTTCGTATATAATCTTAAAATATCACGATTAAGCTTTTGATCAAGAAAATAACCTGTTTTTTGACCATTTTCCATATCAACTATCATATGAATATCATCTTCAATAATTTCAACTCGGGGGTCAAATTTACCATATAGGAAACCTTTAACCTGTAATAGACCTTCTTTTTCTCTTACTGGCATATCACTACGTTCATAAATTCCCTTACAACACGTTAGCTTTACAAGTATATCAACTATATCTTGCTTAATCATATCCATACCAAGTGACATAAATTGAACAGATAAATAATCACCATATTTATCAACGATAAGCCCAGGCAAAAAATCTGCTTCACTAAAAATAAGACGCGTTGCGTCCCAGCCTAAGGTTTTACGGTGCTCTAAAGCATATGAAATTCTTTTTTCAAAAAAACCTTTATTAATTATTTCATTTTCATCAAGTGATAAAATTCGTACCATTATTTTAGAATTTGTATTTAAAAAACCATGTGCAACAAATTGGTGATCATATGTATAGACACTACAAACTTTACCATTTTCAATAGGACCTTCAAAATTAATTATTTCATTATTAAAAACCCAAGGATATCCATTTAAAATATTTTCTTCTTCATTCTTATTTAAAATTACTTTTAGCATATTTCCTCACAAACAAAGGGACTTTTGAGTCCCTTTTAATTATAATTTGATATTTAATTTTTTTTCAACATAAAACTTGATTATTTCACAAGCAGCATCAATACCAACACTTGAATCAATTGTTAAATTATATGACTCTGCACGTCCCCACTTCTTATCAGAATAAAAATTGTAATATGAAGCACGTTTTTTATCCATTTTTAAAATGGTCTCCTTAGCCTTTTTAGTATCAAGATTATAATACTTAACAGCTCTTTCAACACGAGCCTCAATTGGTGCTGTAATAAATATATTAACCACATTAGGATTTTCACGAAGTACATAATCAGCACAACGACCAACAATTACACAAGACTCTCTATCCGCAATTGCTTTAATAGCCTCAAATTGAGCTAAGAATACCTTTTGAGATAAACTCATATCAGCTCCAAATGATGAAGGAACAACTCCTGTAAAAAAGCCATCTTTTTTTTCATCATAATTATCTAAAACAGCCTTAGATAATCCACTTTGAGTAGCTGCAGTTGTAATCAATTCATTATCATAGAAATTAACCCCTAGCAGTTCTGCAAGCTTCTTTCCAATAAAACGTCCACCTGAACCATATTGACGACCTATAGTAATAACAAATGACATATAAATTACCTCTTTTCTACGTCTATATTATATCTTAATTCAATATATTTTTCAATCATAGTATCGTGCAATTATTAAAGAATTTTCACTATTAAATTCTATTTTAGAATTTATATTCTTAAAATAAGCTATTCCTTTTATATTTATCTTAAAAATCGACAAATCATCTAATTCCTTTATTTTACAAATCTTTTTAATTTTAAGTTTAAAATAGCAATTGTTAAATAAATATCTGTTGTTATAATACTTACCTCGTAATCTGGTGTTTATTTGGCCTTTTATATCCAAAAAACAATTTTCATTTCTTTTAATAAAAATGTATGTATTGTTTTTAGTATTTAAAATTATAATTTCAAGGCTACTAAATATGAGTTCATTAACTCTAATATATATTTTTTGACTAGTTTGATATATTTTTATAAAGCACCATTTGATATAATATACTTTATCCTTTGAATAATTAGTTATAACATTATTCTCTAATACAATTTCATATTTCTTCATTTTTTTACATTTTACCTATTGACATATTCGTTTTTTTTGTTATAATATATCTCGCCTGATTATTTAGGTACATGGCCCGTTGGTGAAACGGTTTAACACACATGCCTTTCACGCATGCATGTATGGGTTCGAATCCCGTACGGGTCACCAGTTGATTTTTCAAGGGTAATACCTTTTATAGATATCTTCGGATATCTTTTTTTATTCTTCTTTTAAAGTTTCAAGATTCACTTTATACCCATTTCCAAGCTCAGCTTTTACAGCACCTGCAACATTAATAAAATCCTCGGTGGTTAATTCATCATCAATTATTAAAATTGAAACATTTTTATCCTCAATCATAACCAATGAATCTTTAAATCCCAATTCACAAATAGCATCCTCTAAAGATGTTTCAGTATATTTTAAATAATATAAATCATTTATCTCATTTACCTTAGCCTCAATTTCCAAGGTAGTAAGAGAGCCACTTGCAATTTCTTCTTCTAGTTTATCAATCATTACGCTTCTTAAATCTAATATTTCTAATCTTTTACTTGCAAAAGTACTTAAAACAGTTTGTTCTCCTGGATTTGATACCTCTTTAGAATCATCGCTTGTTGTTTTCTTGATATAAAACACTGACAATACAACCACCATCGCTAGCAAAAATATTGGTAATATACTTTTTTTTAACATTAATAAAGCCTCCTAATTTCACTACTAAAATGTATGTTAGGAGGCTTTTTATTATGTATTAAATTTATGATAATTTTAATTTTATCCAGTAATCATTTAAAATAACTGTCATTTGTGGATTAAAGCGATAGATTTCATCTAATCCTTTATTATAATTTACAATATAATAATCCTTATAATCTTCAAATTCTTCTCCCGGCATAACAAGTTCATTATAAACAGATTCAATTGGTGATGAATAGCCGACATAAATTGAATTAGCCTTAGCATTATCATGCCTTAACATAAAGGAAATAAATTTATACGCCAAATCTTCATTTTTTACTGTAGAGGGAATGACCATTCCATCACAGAAAAAGTTAGTTCCACAATTCGGAACATAAAAGTCTAAATCAACATCATCATTTTCTTCCATCATTGAATAAATAGCATCTCCTGAATACATTAAAGAAATTGCATATTTACCATCGGGCATTTCCGATAAAAGTTCATCTGTTTTGAAAGCACAATTTACGGTTTTTCTTATTTCTTTAATCCAACTAAAAGCTTCTTCCGTTTCGCTTAAAGAGGTTGTATTCATTGAATATCCTAGTTCCTTATAAGCAACCATAAAACCATCACGTGATGAATCATAATAAGCAACCTGACCATCATATTTTTCATTATGAAGAATTTTAAAGCCTTCTAATATATCTTCTTCAGAAACTTTATTTTTATCATAACAAATACCTACTTTTCCAAAAAAGTATGGTACAGAGTATTTTAAGAAATCGAAGCCATTTTCCTCTTCTTTTAAATCATTAAGTATACCATATAAAGAACTAACAAGCATATTTTGATTAAAGCCCTCTATTCTTGACCAGTCGATTGGTTTAATCATATCATTAACACTTGCCTGCTCAACAGCATAATCTGAAAGTACAACAAGATCATAGGAATCAGATTGCATCTTAGTAATAGCTGTTTCATTAGAATCAAAGGTTGTATAGTTAACACTAACGCCATATTCTTGCTCAAATTCATCAATAAGATCTAAATCTAAATATTCACCAACATTATATATATTAAGTGAATCACCTGATGATTTTTCGCATGAATTTAAGGTAAGAAGCATCAAAAAGCTTAAAATTAAAATATTAATTTTCTTCATTCTTTTCTCTCCTTCCGTCTTTTATCTTGTCAATAACAATTTTAATCACAATAATAAGCATTATAATTGTTGATAAGGCATTAATTGTTGGGTTTATTTTTTTAGCCTCTGTATATAGATAGGTTGAAATATTAAGTTTCGAACCACCGGTAAAATAAGAAATAACAAAATCATCAAAGCTCATTGTAAATGCTATCGCACCTGCGGCAAAAACAGTTCCCTTAATTTGAGGAATAATAGCTGTTCTAATAGCTTTAAGTGGTTTGGCCCCTAAATCAAGGGCCGCCTCTAAAATATTAGGATCTAAAGCCTTAACCTTAGGATATACTGTTACAACAACATAAGGTGTACAAAAAGAAATATGAGCAATAAGCATGGTAATATAACCCTTTTCAACTCTTAAAGAAACAAAAAGTAATAATAAGCCTATAGCAGTTACAATATCAGGATTCATAATAGGTAAATTATTCCCCTGTAAAATTAAATTTCTAATTTTCTTCCTTTGTTTAGTTAAGCATATCGCCGCAATTGTACCAATTATAACCGAAATAATAGTTGACAAAACAGCTATAATTATAGTATTTAAAATAATTTGAAGGACTCTAGTATCCGTAAAAAGCTCTTTATACCAGGAAAAAGTAAATCCACCCCAATGAGTAACACTTCTTGCATCATTAAATGAAAAAACTACAATACTTACTAAAGGAACATAATAAATAATGAAAAAAATAATCATCAAAACTTTAGAATAAATTTTCGACTTACTTGTTTTCATATTCTTCCTCCTTATTTAATTTAGACATTAAAAGCATAATTGCTAAAATAATTATTAGCATAATTAAGCTTATAGCACTTCCGAATGACCATCTTGAATTTGTAATAAACTCCGTTTCAATTAAATTACCAATTAAGAAGTAACGCCCTTCACCTAAATATTTAGTAATCGTGATTGTCGTTGCACATGATAAAAAGGTAATCGTTACACCTGAAAGAACACCTGGTAATGAAAGAGGTAAAATTACTCTTCTTAATGTTTGATAGTTTTTAGCACCAAGATCGGTAGATGCCTCAATTAAACGCGGATCTAATTTTTCAAGAGATGTATAAATAGGTAAAATCATATAAGGAATATAATTATATACCATACCAAAAATAACGGAAAAATCATTTCCTATAATTACATTAACATTTGGATTAAAAAGCTTTACAAGTTTTAAAAGAGGACCATCTAAAAGCTGTTTAATCGCAAGCGTTCTTAAAAGCATATTAATCCACATAGGTGCCGTAACTAAAAGAACTAAAATAGCTTGCGTTTGCGGTTTTCTTTTAGCAATAAAATAAGCAATAGGGTAGCAAATAATAACGCATATAATCGTCGCAAGTAAAGCCAAATATAAGCTTTTTAAAATACACTTAAAATATAAACCTGTTTCAAAAAAATGTTTATAATTAGCAAATGTAAAAGAATAAATAGGAAGTTCTGCTGTTTTATCAACTAAAGAATAAATAACTATAAATAGCATTGGTAGGAGAATAAAAACAATTAAAATAAATAAATATGGAATCATAAAAGGCGTATAGCCTATTTTCTTCTTTTTCACCTTTACCACTCCATTTTTTCCATGATATGAATATCATCGGGAGTAAAAATTAAGCCTACCTCTTCATTTACACCATGATAGTCTGTTGTATGAATTAAAAAATCTCTATTTTCTGTTTGAACATGAATTTCATAATGAACACCCTTAAATATTTCAGATATTACAATGCCATTAAAGAAGCCTTCATCCTTTTTTACAATATCAATATCCTCAGGTCTAATAACAATATCAACATTTTCATTATCCTTGAAGCCTTTATCAACACATTCAAATTCTTTACCATCAAAGCTACAAAGTAAATCTTTAATCATAATACCATCAATTATATTTGATTTACCAATAAAATTAGCTACAAATCGATTTGCTGGTTCATTATAAACATCAATAGGCGTTCCAACCTGTTGAATTTCTCCATTATTCATTACTACAACCTTATCAGACATTGTAAGTGCTTCTTCCTGATCATGTGTTACAAAAATAAAGGTTATACCCAAATTTCTTTGAATCTTTTTAAGTTCATACTCCATTTCCTGGCGAAGCTTTAAATCAAGAGCTCCAAGTGATTCATCAAGTAATAAAACCTTAGGTTCATTGACAAGGGCACGAGCAATTGCAACTCTTTGTTGTTGGCCACCAGATAATTTAGAAATATTTCGGTGTTCGAAGCCTTCAAGCCCAACTAGGCTAATTAGTTTTAAAACTCTTACCTTTATTTCTTCTTCAATTTGCTTTTTAGATTTTAGAACTTTTTTATTTTTCCCATTTAGGTTGTTTTTTAATCTTTTAAATAAAGAAATATGCTCTTTAATTCTTAAGCCATAAGCAACATTATCATATACATCCATATGGGGAAATAACGCATAATGCTGAAAAACCGTATTTGTTAGTCTTTCATAGGGAGGAATATCTAGTAGATTCTTAGAATCAAAAAGTACTGTACCTGATGTAGCCTCCTCAAAACCACCAATTATTCTTAATGTTGTTGTTTTACCACAGCCAGATGGACCGAGTAATGTAACAAATTCATTTTCATAAATATCTAAGGAAATTCCTTTTAAAACGATATTACCATTAAACTCCTTTGTTAAATCCTTAATCTCAATTAATTTTTTCATTTTGTACCTCCTAACACAGATTTGGATTCTAGATTATTTTTAGATATAAACCTTAATTAATAATCAATTTATTATATCAAAAGAAGAATAAATTTACTATATTAAACTAAAAATAAAAAAAGATTTTTGAATGTTTATAATTCAAAAATCCATTTAACATTAATTAAATTTCTTGGCCACTTGTGATACAAGCTTCATATCACATTTTCCTTGGAAATTAGTCTTAAAATGAATCATAACATTCTTTAAAGACTTATCATCAAGTTTAGTGATTTCAGATTCAATTTCTTCTTCTGACATAAGCTTAGGTAAATACTTTTCAAGTAAGCCCTTTTGATAAGCAATAACTGATGCTTGTTCTTCACGACCAGCTTTTTTATATGTTTCGTACTCCTCATCAAGCTCTTTAATTGTTTTGTTAATTAAAACTAATGTATCACCATCAGTCAAGCTTGCATTTTGAGTTTTAAGCTCAACAGACTTAAGCATACATTTATTAATCAAAACAGAATATACTCCTCTAGCATTTTGATCATGGGCTTTCATAGCCTCCATATTTGCTTTCTTCAAATCATCAAAAATCATAACATAATCTGTATTAAACAGATTTTCACCTCTTTCTTCTTTTATTATACATCAACTTTAACGTTATTAAAAGGAAAAGCTACATCGAAGCTATCATATAAACAATTAAAATTATGCCTAAAACAATACGATAAAAACCAAAGACCTTAAAGTCATGTCCTTTAATATACTTAAGTAAAAACTTAATTACAACAATCGAAACTAAAAATGCTACAATTGATCCAATACCTAAAAATGCTAGTTGAGACCCCGAAATTGCATTTCCATCAATAAAATATTTTACAATTTTTAAAAGAGATGCACCAAACATTACAGGAATTGACAAAAAGAATGAAAATTCTGCTGATGTTTCACGATTAAGGCCAATAAGCATAGCCCCTAAAATAGTTATACCACTTCTTGATGTACCTGGAATTAAAGCTAAAAGTTGTACAATACCAATAATTAAAGCAACCTTCCAAGTGATTTGTTTACAGTCGGAAATCTTAAATTCTCTTTTTTTATTGAAAATTTCAATAACTATAAATAAAATACCATATGCAATAAGCATAATTGCAACTGTAGTAAAATTATAAAAATGTTCATTTAACCAATCATCAAATAATAAACCAATAATCGCAGCGGGTACACAAGCAATTAATACATTAAGCCAAAGCTTCCAGGTATCTTTTTTTTCTTCTTGTGTCTTTGTTTTAGAAAATGGCCATAGTTTTGAGAAAAAGCAAATAACTACCGCTATAATCGCACCAAGCTGAATCACTACTAAAAATAAATCCCAAAATGATTTACCATATAATGCTTCAACATTAAGCCATTCATCAAGTAAAATCATATGGCCTGTAGATGAAATAGGAAGCCATTCTGTTATTCCTTCAACAATTCCATACAAAATAGCTTTAAGCATATTTAAAAATGCTGATAAAATCATAATAATAACCTTCTCTCTATTGGTTTAATTATAATTTATCTAATATAATATTTCAACTAAAAATTAAATTTCATATTTGATAATAAAAAAAGTAACCAGCCGCTCCATAAAATAGAGCCTATAGCAGTTTACTTGTAAATATATTATATTATAAATAAATGAAAAGCAAGTTTCTATTTCATAAATGGAATTTTTTAGAAAATTTATGCGAACATTACAATTCTGCAAAGGTGTGGCAAAATCACTGAAAATGTTATTTCATGTATTTAAAATAATGCCTTATATAGTAATAAATAAAAGACTTAATTCACAAAAAATTCAAATCCGTACTAGGTTGTACAATATGTAAAAAAGAAAAAAAGCCTAGAAATAATCTAGACTTTTAACGCTTCAAATCTGGAGGCCCGGGACGGATTTGAACCCCCGCATCAGGCAGTTGCAGTGCCTTGCCTTACCACTTGGCTACCAGGCCATTTTTAAAGCTCTTTTATTATACCAATAACCAAAATCAATGTCAATGATAAAATTAAAAAAAGTAAAATTCTTACATTTTTATTGAAAATTAGCACTCTATCATTGACAGTGCCAAAAAAAGTGCTATACTATTAGTGTAGTAAGAAATTGCTACGGAAAGGATGATTAAAATGATGCAAAACGAAAACCTAGAAAATGATGAAAATGTTCTAGAAAAATATGGTCGAGATGTTGTCGAGCTTGCTCGTCAAGGTAAAATTGATCCTGTTATTGGTCGTGATGACGAAATAAGACGTATTATTAAAATTCTTTCAAGAAAAACTAAGAATAATCCCGTTTTGATTGGTGAACCAGGTGTAGGTAAAACTGCTATTATCGAGGGACTCGCAAGACGTATTGTTTCAGGTGATATTCCTGATTCTTTAAAAGATAAAACAATTTTTGAACTTGATATGGCTTCTCTTGTTGCCGGAGCTAAATATCGTGGTGAATTCGAGGAACGTTTAAAAGCCGTCCTTAAGAAGATTAAGGAATCTGAAGGAAAAATAATACTATTTATTGATGAAATTCACTTAATTGTTGGTGCAGGTAAGGTTGATGGTGCTATGGATGCTGGTAATATTTTAAAACCAATGCTAGCTCGCGGTGAATTACACTGTATCGGTGCTACTACGCTTGATGAATATCATAAATATATTGAAAAGGATCAAGCTCTAGAGCGTCGTTTCCAAAAGGTTATGGTAAGTGAACCTACTGTTGAAGACACTATTTCTATCCTAAGAGGTTTAAAGGAAAGATTTGAAGTCCATCATGGTGTTCATATTAAGGATAATGCGGTTATTGCAGCAGCTGTTATGTCAAATCGTTATATAACGGATCGTTTCTTACCTGATAAAGCTATTGACCTAATTGATGAGGCCTGTGCTTCTGTAAGATTAACACTTGACTCAATGCCTGTTGAGCTTGATAATATTGAAAGACGTATTAATCAAATCAAAATTGAATTAATGGCTATTAAAAAGGATAATGATGCTTCTTCTTTAAAGCATGCAGAAGAGCTTGAAGCTGAGCTTAAGGATTTAAATGAAAAAGATTCAGCTTTAAAGGATAAATGGTTGAAAGAAAAAGACGAAATTAAGAATCTAAAGGATAAAAAGGCTATTCTTGACCGCAAGCGTTTCGAACTTGAAACAGCTTATAACCAAGGTGACTTTGAAAAGGCATCTAAGCTTCAATATCAAGTAATTCCTGCTCTAGAAAAAGAAATATCCGATTTTGAAAATCAAAATAAGGATAATAAGTTATTGTCTGAAACAGTATCTGATGAAGATATTGCTCAGGTTGTATCTAAATGGACTAATATCCCCGTTTCTAAGCTAATGCAAGGTGAACGTGAAAAGGTATTAAAGCTTGCTGACAACCTTAAACGGCGTGTTATTGGCCAAGATGAAGCCATAACCTTAATTTCTGATGCTATTATCCGTCAACGTGCTGGCATTAAAGATGAAAATAGGCCTATCGGTTCATTCATGTTCTTAGGACCTACCGGCGTTGGTAAAACTGAGCTTGCAAAAGCTTTAGCCTCTGAGCTTTTTGATAGTGAAACTCATATCGTTCGTATCGATATGTCAGAATATCAGGAAGCACATACAGTTGCTAGATTAATTGGTGCCCCTCCTGGATACGTAGGATATGATGAGGGTGGACAGCTTACAGAAGCAATTAGACGTAATCCTTATTCAATTATTTTGTTTGATGAAATCGAAAAAGCCCACAAAGATGTATTTAATGTCTTACTTCAAATCCTCGATGATGGTCGTTTAACTGATGGACAAGGTAAGGTTGTTGATTTTAAAAATACAATTATTATTATGACATCTAATTTAGGTGCTGAGCTTCTTCTTGAAGACCCTAAGAACAAAAAGGGTGTTATTGATTTAATAAAGAATTACTTCAAACCAGAATTTTTAAATCGTATTGATGAAATCATTGTCTTTAACCCATTAACAAAGGATGTTCAAATTAAGATTGTTGATAAGATATTACATGAGCTTGATCTTCGTCTTCTTGCACAGGATATTCATATCAAATATACTGATTCCTTAAAGCACTATATTATTGATCAAGCATTCGATATAACCTATGGAGCAAGACCTATTCGACGTTTTATTCAAAAATATGTTGAAACTTATATCGCAACAGAAATTATTAAATCTAATATTAAGCCTGGAGTTAGTTATGTTCTTGATTCACAAGGTGGAGATTTAAGAATTTTACATGAATAAAAAAATTTCGGAAGTGATTATTCACCTCCGATTTTTTTTATTTTAAAAGATCAATTTCAAGTAAATCAATTGGTCTTTTTATTTTATAGGTTGGATGATACTCATCTAAATTATAAATTCGTTCGTAGCCATATTCACAAACAACCGATTTAATTTTAGCATTATTACAAGTTTCCATATCAACATGTGAATCTCCAACATATAAAACTTCTTCTTTATTTAGTCCATATTTATCTAAAATGTAATTTATTCCCTTGATATCAGGCTTAGTGCCAATTAAAGGTGATTCACCTAAGGCCTCATCAAAAATTCCCTTGAAGAAATAATCAATCATAGGCTTTACATCGCTATCAAGCTTATTTGAAAGTACAAATAGCTTATACCCTTGTTTTTTAAGTTTTTCAAGTGTAGCTGACATTTGAGGAAATTCTTTTGTTTTAGATATCCGATATTCCTGATATTTTTTTAAATATATCCTAAGGACCTTTTGATAATCACTATCTAAAACAAGGTTCGTTTTTGACTTTTCTCTTGAATGAGCAATACTTCTTGTAATAAGTTCCTTTATGCCATCACCAATATAATAAATTGCTTCTTCTTTAGTTATTTTAGAAAATCCATTTGAGACTAGTCCTTCATTAATAGAATCCATTATTCCTATAATAGAATCCGTTAAGGTCCCATCAAGATCAAAAATAAGGGCTTTTATCATAATTTAATTTCATCCTTTTTATGATAATTAAAATCATAAATCGTTATTAGATTATTATCATCACACACTGCAAAAGAATTAATTTTATCACCCTTAGGAATTGAAATAGAACCTGGATTTATCATTATACAATTATCTTTTTGTTCTATAATTGATATATGGGTATGTCCATATAAAACAATGTTTGCATTATCCGGTACAAGATCAAGATGATGGCCATGAGTTAAGTAAACATCTTTACCATTTAAGCTTGTAAAGTGAGGTGTATCGATTTTAAAGCTTAAAACCATCTGGTCTACTTCAGCATCACAATTGCCACAAACTGCCTCTATATTTGAAGAAAGAGGATTTAAAAGTGCGATACATTCCTTTGGTGCATATTCTTCAGGTAAATCATTACGTGGACCATGATATAAAATATCACCTAAAATAATAATCTTATCACATTTAAAATCATCATAGGCCTGTAGTGCTAACTTTAAATATTTAGCACTACCATGAATATCAGATATAATCAAATATTTCATTATTTAAACAACTCCTTAATATCATCCTTTGTCATATGCATAATAACATCATTATCGTTTATAACCTCATCAGTTAAATACTTCTTACGATTCTGAAGTTCAACAATCTTATCCTCAATTGTATTTTTATTAATCATCTTAATAACATGAACAATGTTTTTTTGACCAAGTCTATGAGCACGATCTGTAGCTTGATTCATTGCAGCTAAATTCCACCATGGATCATAATGAATTACGGTATCAGCAGTTGTAAGATTAAGACCTGTTCCACCTGCTTTAAGTGATATTAAAAATACCTTTATTTCCGAATCATTATTATACTTATTTACAAGCTCCATACGCTCCTCGGGATTAGTTTTACCAGTTAAAGTTAAATACTTTATTCCCTTTTGGTCAAGACGTTCCTGCATAAATGGGAAAATAGACGTAAATTGAGAGAATATAAGCATACGGTGTCCCTCTTGACTCTTTTCATCAATAATTTCCATTAATAAATCCATCTTTGAATTTGGTACCTTAACATCCTCAAGGAAAAGTCTTGGTTCACAAGCAAGTTCTCTTAATCTTGTAAGAAGGCTTAAAACATGTGAAATCTTGTAATCATCATTTTGTAATTCTCCACGAGCTTGGGCAAGATATGCATCATAAAGCTTACGTTCATCATCAGTCATAAAGCTAAATGAATAATTTTCAACCTTATCTTCAAGGTCAAGTACATCACCCTTAAGACGTCTTAAAATAAATGGTGAAGTCTTTTTATTCAATTCTGCAAGTAAAACTGGATTAGTAAAGTTCTCGTATTGCTTAATAAATTCTGATTTACCCTTTAAGTAGCCAGGAAGAGCATAATCAAAGATTGACCATAAATCTAATAAAGAATTTTCAATTGGTGTACCAGTAAGAGCAAACTTAGAATCAGCTTTAATTTTCTTAACTGCCATTGTTTTTAAAGCATCAGGATTTTTAATAAATTGAGCCTCATCAATTATCATAGTCCTAAAGTTTAATCCTTCGTATTTTTCAATATCCATACGAATAGATTCATAAGATGTAATTAATATTTTATTTTTATTAAATCCATCTTTAATATTTTCTTCCGTTCTTGTTCCACCATAAATAACGGATATTGCAAGATCAGGTGCAAATTTTTCAAATTCCATTTGCCAGTTAAATATTAAGCTTGTAGGAGCTACAATTAAATATGACCTATCTCTTGGCAAGGAATCAATAAGGCTAATAACTTCTAGTGTTTTTCCAAGACCCATATCATCAGCTAAAATACCGCCAAGATTATATTTAGCAAGAACATATAACCATCTAAAGCCTTCTCTTTGATAATCTCTTAAAATACCATTAATATCCTTATTAGGTACCGCCTCATAATTTTTGTATTCAAGTAAATCATTAGAAAAACTATCAAGTAAATTATTTGATTCTATTATATCCTTATATCTTGATGCAATAAAGTATGCTTGATATAAAGGAATTTTTATTTCATCAGAAATATTAGTTACTCCAAGCTCTTCCACTAAATCATTAAATAGATTAGCAGTATCAGCATCAATCGATAAAATAGAACCATCTTCCATCTCAACGTAATGCTTATTATTTTTGTAGCATATTAAAATATCCTTAAGCTCTGACGCGTTATATTTCATTCCCTCAAATGTTAAAGAAATAATTGAATCTGTCATTTTTAAATTCATCTTTTGCGAAGACATTTTAACAAATTTAAGCTTAGAAATACTTTCAGATAAGAAAACATCACCATATTCTTTAAATAAATCAAGGCGATTATTAATAATATCACAAATAGCATCAAAATCATCAATTGTATAATTGTTTGATTTTGTAAAGCCTAAATTACGAATTAAAAGCTTATAATTTTTCTTTTTTAAATAGAACGTATCATCCTTAAAATCACCTTTATAATTAATCAACATCTTATGATTCTGGTAATCAAAATAAGTATCAATTTTAATTTCCTTTGTTGGATGATAATCTAGATAAGTAATTTGATTAGTATACAATGGATAAATATTATTTAAGAAAATCTCAAAATTATTATCATTTAAATCCAAATACTTTTGTTCTAAAAGAGTATTTAATAAGGTTGCATACATTTTATCACTGCCGGAAATCACATAGCAATAATCAGCCATAAATACAAATGTTTTAGAATGTGTTCTAATAATTTGAAAATTTAAATTGTTTAAACTTAATCTCTTTTCATCAACAATAATTTTAACAGGAGGAAGACCTTCTTTAAATAAGATTTTTTTCATATATGAATTATAAGAATAATAGATTGAATCCTTATAAATAGAATAAATAAATGTCATAAATTCATTATTAATCGCAGTTTGTTCAAGCTCTACGGTCATAGCGTGACGATTTAAGTAACAAAGGTCAAGAAGCTTTTGGCTAATTGCTGAAAAATACTTATAATCAAGCTGGTGTGGAGTTTTATTTATCTCAATTGTATGCTTTGTCTCGACTGCTGCTAAAAAAGCTGGTACATCATTGATTCTAATCTCCTCGTTTTCAGACTCAAGCTCAAAGGCAAGTAAAATTTTTGACCCAACAATAGAAATAATAGGCATCAAATGATATGAATTTACACATCTAGTAATATTTATTTCCATAAGCTCCTGCATAAGCTCATCTTGCTTAGCATTATTAAAGAAATCCTCTTCACTTTTTTTATCCTTAAATATTTCATTAAGCTTATCTCTTAAAACAAAGAATAAACAAACTTCATGTCTACATAATCCGTTTAAATGACATGTACAATTCCCTTTTGCCTCATGAGCATAATGAAGTGTAACCCTTTTATCATCAAAAATAGCAGACACAATAAAAGAAAGAGTAGGAATTTTAATAATTTCAAACTCAAAATCTTCAAAATCTTGATGTTGATATAATATATATCCTTCGTTTAGTTCTACAAGACTTGCAGCTGCTTGTCTAATTGTTGAAATTTCAATTTTTGCCATAATATCACCTTTTAAATCTTTTTTTATTATATCATATAAAAATAAATAAGAAAAGAATTGAAATTAAAAAATCTATCTTCTAAGTAAGAAAATAGATTTAAAAAAATTATTTATTTTGCATTTGCATTTTAATTATATCTACAATTTGATTCATTTTTGTTTCTTTATAGTTCCATTTAGAATCATCATTATAAATAATATTACCCGTAACAAGATAACATTTAATTCCAATGGCTCTTGCTGCATCGCCATCTTCTTTAGTATTGTTACCAAATAAAATCACCTCATCACTTTTTAAATTAAATAGGTCCATAACCTCTTTAAAATATAAGGGATTTGGTTTAGTATATTTTGAATTCTCATAAGTTGTTACATAATCAAAATCATCAGGCTTTAATCCTATAAAGCCCATTCTTTCTTTAGTCGCCACAAAAGGAAAAATAGGATTCGTTGTAAGCATAACCTTAAGACCTAAGCTTTTAATTTCGTTAATAATTTTTAAAGCTTCTGGATTTGGTTTAGTATATTTGATAGTATCAAGAAAGCTCGTATTATAAAAATCATTAAAAATAGTTTTAAAATCAACTTCTCTTTTAGTGGTTGAATTGTAAAAAGAGTTCCAAAATACCTCTTCATTTGTTTTAGTACCATTATTAAGGTACATTGCCCTCACACCCAAATTAACAAAATTAATAATTTCATCCTTTTTATAACCATAAGGTTCCATGTGTTCAGTCAAAAGCTTAAAATAAGCATGACTAAATTCATCTTCATTTAATGGAAGTAAGGTCCCATCTAAATCAAAAAAAACAGCTTTTAACATTTTTTGCTCCTATTCTACGCTCTTTAAAGAGTCTATCATATCAATTCTTTTTAAATTAAAGTGAGCAATTATATTAACTATTAAAGTAAATCCTAAGGCTAAAAGGGTTGTATAAATAAAGCTTTGAGGTTTAATATGATAAATAAATCTAACATATTCGATTTCAACCGTGCCTATAACCTTTAAAGCAAGAAAATAACCACTTAAAAGCCCAAGAAAAATACCAATAAGCGTTAATATTAAATTTTCACTTGTAATATACCTGTCAACCTCTACATTATAAAAGCCTAATACCTTGAGCGTTGAAATTTCTCTTTTTCTTTCATTAATATTAATATTTGATAAGTTATATAAAACCGTAAAGCTTAGAAGCATTGATAAAACAATAAGAATATAAACAACCTTATTTAGACTACCAAGCATATCTTCTGCCTCCGATATAAGATCATCCATATACAAGACGTTTAAAGCTATTTTATCCTGCATGAGTTCAGTTCTAATTTCATTCTTTAAATTACTATCTATACTAAGATAACAAACACTTCTTTTAAAGTTTAATCCTAAGGACTCATAAAGTTCCTTCGAAATAAAAATAAAATGATGAAGATAATACTCACAACTTGATGAAACTAAAACATTTAACTTTTTACCATAGGATGTAACTAATTCTAAAGAATCATTATCTTTAGCATGCAAAAGACTTGCAAGCTTTTCCGTTAAAATAACGCCATCATCATTTAGGGCTATTTCTTCTTTAGTTTCGCTATTTTTATAATGAGTAAAAAGCTTATCCTTAGATTTATTTTCAACAACTACCAAAGTTGCATCATAATCACCAACGCTTACATCAAGTGTTTCATAATAAGAACTATCTTTAATTCCTTTTACATCAACATTTAAACTTGATGTAGGATTTAGGTAACAAATAGCATCATAGGTGTTAATTTCTTTATACTGCTTAGATGCGATATCTTCAATTGCATCTCTTATCCCAAAGCCTATAAGCATTAAAGCACTACATCCTAAAATACCAATAACCGTTACGATACATCTTCTTTTATATCTTGCGATATTTCTTATAACAACCTTTGCCGAAAATGATAAACGATTCCAAATAGGTTTAATTCGTTCAAGTAAAATTTTCTTAGAAGATAAAGGAGCCTTAGGTCTTAAAAGCATAGCTGGATTATCTTTAAGAGAAAGTATGGCCGTTATAATGGTTACACCAACAATACATAAAATCGCAATTAAAGTACCTAAAACAATGCTTGATAAATCAAAATAAACATTAAAACTTGGAAGTGAAAATAAAATAGTATAAATACTCCAAATTAATTTAGGTATAATAATCATTCCTAGTAAAAAGCCTAAAATAGAGCCTATAATAGTCGCTAATCCACTAAATAATACATACTTAAATAAAATTTGTCCATTTGAAAATCCTTGGGATTTAAGTGTGCCTAAAAGTCCTCTATCATCACTAACCATTCTTTTCATTGATACAAGGCTTACCAAAATTGCAACGGCATAAAATACAACAGGGAAAATTAAAGCTAGATTATCAATTGATTTAGCATCATTAATATAATTATTGTAAACACTATAATCCATTCTTGTATAAATATGATATGAAAAGTCTAATGCTAAGGAATCATTAATCAAATCAATATAAGGTTGAACCATATCAGCCATTCCCATTTCCTTAAGACTATTGAGCCTATCTAATATAATTGAAGCCTCATCAAATACGAGCGTCTGTCTATTTTTTTGAAGTTCACTTACTATGCTTGAAATAGCCTTATTCGCCTCTTCTACCTTAGCTTTATAATTATCAGAATTAGTTAAATCTTCTTTAGCATCTTCTAAAAAAATATAAATGTTAGTATAGCCATTTGTAACAGTATTAAGTGATTTTTTATCCTTTAAGGTCCAAATATTTCCATCAGCATCATATTCTTTAAAGGAATCAGCTAAAACATATGAATAAAAGTTTATTGTACCATTACCAATATTTGTTTTACCACGATCAAAAATAAATGAATCACTATTAATATATCTATTTGACCTTACAACACCTGATATTTTAAACTGATATAAATTATCATCATCATTTGTGCTTGTTGGCTCTAAATTATAAGATGGAAGTGATAACAGATCACCTATTTTTAAATCTAAAGCTTTAAGTAGATTCTCTTCCACTACTATTTCGTTATTATTTTGAGGAAGACTTCCAGAAATAAGTATCACCTTATTGACATTTGATTCTAATGTTTCAATATTTAAAACATAACTTTTTTTATTACTGTCAAATATTTCAATATCTAAAGCCTTCACACCTTCAACACTTGCATTAATTTGGAAAGATGTAAGGACACTTTTTATTTCTTCAACATCTGATTTTGAAAAATTAAGATTTGATGATAATTTTAAATCATATATGGCCGCCTCATCATAAGCATCATCTAAGCTTTTTAGCATATCAGGTGCAGTTGATTTAAGTCCCACATATACAAATACACCTAAAAAAGCCATTACTAAAAGTGATAAAAAGCGGAAAAATTGACTTTTAATTTCTCTAATACTAAGTGTAAAAATACGATTTTTCATAAAATCACCACTCAATCATTTCAATTGGCGTTGGATTTTTATTAATCTCAATTTTAGTAACTGTTCCATTTTTAAAATGAATAACCTTATCAGCCATATCCTTAATTGCACTATTATGAGTTACAATTACAACAGTCATATTATTTTTTCTTGCACAATCCTGAAGAAGGGCTAAAATTTGCTTTCCGGTTTTATAATCTAATGCTCCTGTTGGCTCATCACAAAGTAAAACCTTAGGATGCTTAGCTATGGCTCTTGCAACTGCAACTCTTTGTTGTTCTCCTCCTGAAAGCTGTGAAGGAAAATTATTAAGACGATTTTCAAGGCCAACTAATTTTAAGGCTTCCTTAGGTTCTAAATGATCTTTAGTAAGTTGAACTGCAAGTTCAACATTTTCAATGGCAGTTAAATTTGAAACTAAGTTATAAAACTGAAATACAAAACCAATATCTTTTCTGCGATATTTTATTATATTCTTTCCCTTTAAAATGGAAATATTAACCCCATCTACAATAACATCACCAAATGTTGGACTATCCATTCCTCCTAAAATATTTAAACAAGTAGTTTTACCAGCACCCGAAGGTCCTAAAATACAAACAAGCTCACCCTTATTAATCGTAAAACTTGCATCATGTAAGGCATTAATTGTAACCTCACCCATTAAATATTTTTTAGAAACATTTCTAAATTCAATAATTGCCATAACATCACTCCCCAAAATTAAATAAAGTGCTTTCGCACTCTATTTAATTAATCTTTATATCCATTAGGATTCTTCTTTTGCCAATTCCAATGATCTCTTGCCATATCCTCAATATTATAAACAGCCTTAAATCCTATTTCTTTATAAGCCTTATCAACCTTAGTATAATTACGAGCGATATCTCCTTCTCTTCTTGGACCAACTACATAAGGAATAGGTTTTCCGTATGCACGCTCAAAAGCATGAAGAACGTCATACACAGATGAACCACATCCAGTGCCTAAGTTATAAATAACAAGTCCTGGATTTTCATTAAGCTTATTTATTGCACAAACATGTCCTTTTGCAAGATCACAAACATGAATATAATCACGAATACATGTTCCATCAGGAGTGTCATAATCATCACCAAAGATAGTAAGATGATCTCTTCTTCCTATCATTACCTGCGTAATATATGGTGCTAAATTATTAGGGATACCATTAGGGTCCTCTCCAATTAATCCACTTGGATGAGCTCCAATTGGATTAAAGTATCTTAAAATACAAATTTGAAATCTTGGATCTGAATGATATAAATCCATAAGAATTTGTTCAATAAAGAGCTTTGTTGTACCATAAGGATTAGTTGTACCACCCGTTTTAAAGGTTTCATCAACTGGCACAGAAACTGGATCTCCATAAACTGTAGCTGACGATGAGAATATAAATTTAAAACAATTATGCTCTCTCATAGACTCTAAGATATTAATCGCACCTGTAATATTAGTATGATAATACTCAAGTGGCTTTTTAACACTTTCACCAACCGCTTTTAAACCTGCAAAATTAATAACACAGTCAATTTGATTTTCTATAAAAACCTCATCCAAATGAACTTTATCTAAGATATCTCCTTTAATAAACTTTACAGTCTTTCCGGTAATTTCTTTAACTCTTTCAAGTGATTTTTCGCATGAATTTGAAAGATTATCATAAACAATAACATCATATCCATTATTAAGTAATTCAACACATGTATGAGAGCCAATATATCCAGCTCCACCTGTAACTAAAATTTTCATCATAAAACCTCGTTTCACGTTAATTATAACATATTTTTTACGATAGTGTGTAGGTATATTTACTAATTTTAAGAATAATGCTATAATTACGAAAAGAAAAAAGGAGCCAATAATTATGAATTATGTCTATAATAAAAACTTAGCTAATTGTACACCATCTAAAATAAGAGAATTTAACTCCCTAGCATCTAAGCTAAATGCCAAATTTAAATTAACCCTAGGAGAGCCTGATTTTGATACCCCCATTGAAGTAAAGGACGCTCTTATTGAAGCCGTAAAACAAAATCATACTAGATATGCACCTACGGTTGGAAATAAAAACTTAAGAGAGGAAATTTGTAAATTTGAAAAAAGAGTCAATAAGGTTTCTTACGAGCCTGATGAGGTTTTAATTACAACCGGTTCTACCGAAGCTTTAACTGCCGCCCTTTTCACCCTACTTAACCAAGATGATGAGGTCATTGTACCAATTCCATGTTATGCCCTATATGAGCCCGTTATTTCCTACTGTGGAGCTAAAATGATTCCACTTGATACTAGACCTGACTTCCAAATTAGCAAGGGGCATCTTGAGGCTTTAATAAATAATAAAACTAAAGCTATTCTTCTTACATCACCTAATAACCCTACTGGTACCATTTATGATGATAAAACCTTAGAAAATATCTATAATATCGTTAAAGATACAAATATTTTAGTTATTTGTGATAATTGCTACGACCAGCTTGTATATGGAAAAAGACGTTTAGGCTTTTCAAAATATCAAGATATTAAAGACCAAATTATTGTATGTCAAAGTTTTTCTAAGCCTTATGCTATGACTGGTTGGCGTTTAGGCTATATGCTTGGAAATAAGGATTTATTAGATAAAATTTCGATTATTCACCAATATATGGTTGTATGTGTTAATACATTTGTACAAGATGCCGGAATTAAAGCACTTAATTTTGATCCCAAACCATTTATTGAAGTATATGAAAAAAGAAGAGATTATGTTTATAATCGCCTAATTAAAATGAAACTCCCTGTTAATAAACCAGAAGGTGCCTTCTACGTTTTTCCTTGTATTAAGGAATTTAAGATGTCAAGTTTTGATTTTTGTCTCGAGCTTGTAAAGCAAAAAAGTGTAGCTCTTATTCCAGGTGATTGTTTCCTAACCGATGACTATGTAAGAATTTCTTACTGTGTAGATGATGATACCATTAAAAATGCAATGGACCTTCTTGAAGAGTTTGTAACTGAATTACGTACAAAAAAATAAAGAGATTTACCCTCTTTATTTTTTTTCTTTAATAATGTAAATAGGTCTTCCCTTTGACTCTTTATAAATTTTTTTTATGTAGGCTGAAATAACAGCTAGTCCTATGAAAATAAACATTGAAAATAAAGAAATTACGCTACTAATGCTTAAAAGCAAAGGTATATATTTTCCCAAAATAGCATAAACAATCATCCAAGTACCTAAACCTAAGGTCGAAACAAAGGCTAGAGCAGTAAAGAAAAGATTAATTTTAAGCGGCACTGATGAAAAATCCTCAATACCACCTAGAGCATATTTAAGAAGTTTCTTAAAACTCCATTTAGTGTGTCCCGCTACTCTATCTATATTTTCATATTCAAGCCATTTAATATCAAATCCAACCCAACCAAAAATTCCCTTAGAAAAACGATCCTTTTCTGCCATCGAAATGATAGCATCTACCATTGGTCTTGTCATAAGTCTAAAATCTCTTGCACCATCAGTTATATTAGCATCACTAATTTTATTAATTATTTTATAAAAAAGTCTTGCAAAAAAACTTCTTATTACTGGTTCACCTTTTCTTGTAACTCTTCTTGATGCAACGCAATCATACCCTTCTTCTTTAATTCCTTTATACATGTCAAGCAATAATGATGGTGGGTCCTGAAGGTCAACGTCCATGAGTCCAACATAATCACCCTTAGCCTCTTTAAGACCAGCATATATAGCTGCTTCTTTTCCGAAATTACGAGAAAAAGAAATATATCTCACATGTGAATTTAAAGAAGCTAATTCTTTCATTAAGGCTAGTGTTTTATCTTGACTTCCATCATTAACAAACACATATTCAAATTCAGTTGGAAGCTTACTAACTACTTCTTCCATTTTTTCATAATATATCTTTATACATTCCTCTTCATTGTAGCAAGGAATAACAATACTTATCTTTTCCATAGGTACTCCTTAATTAAAACGCTTTCTTAAATTATAATACAAATTCAAGTCAATTACAAATAAAAAAAGCTATGAATTATAAAACTCATAGCCTAAATTATTACTTCATTAATAGCTCTGTAACTAAGCTTGTAAATTCAGTAGGATTATCAAGTGGCATTCCTTCCATTAGCAATGCCTCACCATACAATACCTTAGCATATTTTGCGACTGAATTTTTATCCTTAGCATAAGCATCACAAACGGCCTTAAAAACAGCATGATTAGGATTTATTTCAAGAATACGATCGGCCTTAATACTGCCATTAGAATCCTGTTGTGCGTTTAATACCTTTTCCATTTCAAATGATAGGGAATCACCCGCTCTTAAGCATACAGGAGAATCCGTTAAACGCTTAGATACGATAACATCCTTAACCTCAGGAAGTGCAGCCTTAATTGCATCAAATAATTCCTTGTTATCATCCTTAACCTTATCAAGAGCTTTAGCTTCTTCCTCATCAACTAAGTCAAGATCTCCTTGACTAATTGACTTAAAGTTATGCTCCTTATAAGAATTCATAACCTGTAACATAAACTCATCAACATGGTCAGTAAGAACAAGTACATCATAGCCCTTCTTCTTTAAAATTTCAATTTGAGGAAGTTTTAATACCGCATCCTTATCCTTAGCTGATGCAAAGTAAATATCCTTTTGTCCTTCAGGCATAGCCTCAACATATTCAGCAAGAGTTGAAGACTTATCCTTATTTATTGTTGTAAACAAAATTAAATCCTCAAGTTTATCCTTCTTTTGACCATAGTTTTCATAAATACCATATTTTAGATTAATACCATAGTTTTTAAAGAATTCTTCATATTTTTCGCGATCATTCTTTAAAGCATTTGTAAGTTCTGATAAAACCTTCTTTTCAAGTGAAGACGCAATCTTTTGAATTGTTCTATCATCCTGAAGCATTTCACGAGAAATATTAAGTGATAAGTCACTTGAATCAACAAGACCCTTAATAAATCTTAAATAATCAGGAACAAGCTCCTTACATTTATCAAGAATAAATACACCCTTTGTATATAATTGAAGACCTTTTTCATACTTTTCATTATAAAGGTCAAATGGAGCCTTCTTAGGAATAAAGACTAAAGCGTTATAGGTAACATTACCTTCAACATTAGTAAAAATAGTAAATAGAGGATCTTGCCAATCCATAAACTTTTGTTTATAGAAACTATTAAGTTCTTCATCAGTTACATCTTTTTTATTCTTCTTCCAAATTGGAACCATAGAATTAACCGTTTCTAGAACCTGCTCCTCATTTTCCTTTTCATTACCATTTTCATCTTTTTCACCAGTTGGCGTAAACTTAGTAACCCAAGTCTTAATAGGATATCTTACGTAATCAGAATATTTTTTAATTAAATCCTTAATACGATATTCATCAAGATATTCATCGTAATTTTCCTCTTCTGTATTTTCACGTAAATGAAGTACAATCTTAGAACCATCCTCTTTGTAATCAGATTTTTCAATTGAATATGATTCAAGTCCTTCAGATTTAAATAAATATCCTTGATCTGATAAGGCTGACTTAGTGTATACCTCAACATTATCAGCTACCATAAAGGCTGAGTAGAAGCCAACACCAAATTGACCAATGATATCTACATCATCCTTATTCTTTTCATTTTCAATCTTTTCAAGGAATTCCTTAGAACCACTTTTAGCAATAGTACCTAGATTATTTTGAATTTCCTCCTCAGTCATACCAATACCATTATCAGTAATAGTAATTGTACGATCCTTCTTTGAAGCCTCTACAATGATTTCATAATCATGAGGTTTAACATTTTCATTTGTTAAAGAAATGAAATGTCTCTTATCGATGGCGTCTGATGCATTTGAGATTAATTCACGTAAGAAAATTTCCTTGTGTGTATAAATAGAATTAATCATCATATCAAGCAAACGCTTAGTTTCTGTTTTAAACTTAAAATTTTCTGCCATAATATAGCCTCCTATAATTTTAACAATAATATGATAGCACTTATTTTTGGCACTGTCAAGTAGTGAGTGCAAATGTTTTGGTTTTATTTTTTTAATAATTATTAATTTTAATTGCTTATATAGCCCTTTTTGTATGCGCTTTCCTGCTTGCAATATAACTTTTGAAGTGCTAAAATAGTAAGATGTTAGGAGTTGAATTTATTATGTTTTTAAATTTTGAAATTGATACCATAAGTCTCCTTCTTCCTTTGGCATTAATCTTATTATTATCTAAGCTTTTACAAATGGGATGTAAAAGAGTTAAAATGCCTCAGGTTGTAGGTATGCTACTTGCAGGTATTATTATTGCATTTGTTGATAAAATTCCTGGGCTTAATTTATTAAATGATTCTGCTCGTGCAGGTATCAAATTTTTAGCCGAAATCGGTGTTGTTCTAATAATGTTTTCAGCAGGACTTGGTACTAATTTAAATAGTATCAAATCATCTGGAATTTCGGCCATCGTTGTTACATCCCTTGGTGTAATCGTACCTATGGGTCTAGGATTTTTAGTTGCAGGTCTTTTCAACGGCTTTGGTGGAACTATTACGCTTGAGGATGGATTAACGGTTTCCAAAACCTGGTCAAATCTTTTCTATGGTGTAATTTTAACCGCTACTTCTGTATCTGTTACAGTTGCCACATTAAAGGAAATGCACAGATTAAATGGTAAGGCTGGAACTATTATTATTTCAGCTGCTATTCTTGATGATATTATTGGTGTAATTGTTTTATCAGTAGTTCTATCACTTTCTGGTGCTGGTTCGTCTGGTGAAAATACATTAGGCTCTCTAATGTGCTCAAATGATGTTGTAGCAGTATTTTTAAATGTACTTTTCTTCTTCATTTTCACAATCGCAATTGGTGTTGGAATTCATTATTTATTCAAGTATTTAAACAAGAAAAAGCCTCATACAAGACGTCTTCCTATTTTTGGTTTAGCATTTTGCTTCTTCATGGCCTTTGCATCTGAGAAGTTCTTTGGAGTAGCTGATATTACTGGTGCTTATTTTGCAGGTCTTGCCCTTGCAGGTATTGGACATCACATTAATCCAATTAGAGATGTGCTTGCTGATGATACATCAGATTATATTGAACGTAAAAGCGATGTATTATCATATATGATTTTCTCTCCAATCTTCTTTGCTAACGTTGGAATTAACGCTGATTTTACTGGCCTTAAAGCTTCTATGATTGGCTTTGGATGCTGCTATATTTTAGCCGGTCTTTTAGGAAAAGTTTTAGGTTGTGGTATTGGTGCTAAGATAACTGGTAACCATTTAAAGGATTCAATCAGAATTGGAATTGGTATGATGGCCCGTGCCGAAGTTGCTCTTATTTGTGCTAATAAAGGTATTGATGCAGGGCTCGTTGATTCAGGAATGTCAACCTTCATTGTAATTATGATTATTGTTTCATCATTTGTTACACCTCTTATTCTTAAGCTTACATATAAAAATGAAAATCCTGTTAAGGAAGATTATAATGAAACCTTACAGGAGCCATAGGAAAACGGGAAGTTTCAAACTTCCTTTTTTTCTCAGTTAATTGAAAAAGTAAATTCCGCTATGAATAGTAGAAAAAACTAAAAAAAGAAATGTAGGACTAAATTCCGCTTAAGAAAAGGAAAAATCAGAGTTA
>MNRZ01000050.1 GCA_001916215.1 Clostridium sp. CAG:307_30_263 | reverse complement strand
TTATGAAGAAATAGCTATCATGAAAAAGATAGAAGATAAATGTAGGGAATATTACAAAGGTAGGATAATGATACATCATTTGCAATCTAATGTTAAAAAATGATAAAATGAAGTTAGGAAAAGTACGTTTCGAAAGGTACAAAAAGTTTTTGAAATGTTTTGACAAAAATGCGAAAGAACTTCAAGCCCAAAAAGAGTTACTATCACAAAAAGATGAGCAAATAATGAATCAACAAGAAAAGATTGTATCTCTAGTTAAATTATTAAAATCACTAGGAAAAACTATCTTAGAAATTAAAGAAGCTACAGGTCTTACAACTGATGAGATTTAAAAGATATAACATTTATTGCTAAATGAATGAATGAATTATAATTATAATTATAATATTTAAGAATAAAAAAGAACTGGTTAAAAAAGTTTAAAATGACTTTCTAAAAGCTAGTTCTTTTTTGCTTTTGTGAATGATTTTAAATAAATTAGCAAATAAGTATTGACAGTGCCAATTTTTAGAATTATAATATATTTGCACTTAGGAAGTAAGAGTGCCAAATAAAGAATATTTTTAGGAGGATAATTATATGAACAATATTGCAAATCGTAATCGTTATAATTTAGTTGATCCTTTCTTTGATGATTTCTTTAATGATGAAAGAAACCAATATGGTCAAATGATGAGAACCGATATTACTGATCACGGTGATCATTATGAAATGAAAATAGAACTTCCAGATGTAAAGAAGGAAGATATTCACTTATCATTGGAAGATGGATATTTGACTATTCATGCTACCTTTAATCATAAGGAAAATGAGCATGAACATCATAAGGTAATTCGTCGTGAACGTTATAGTGGCTCTTATGAAAGAAGCTTTAGTATTGGTTCTAATGTTAGTGAATCCGATATTAAGGCAAAGCTTGAAAATGGTATTTTAACATTACATATTAAAAAACCTGAGGTTAAAGAGGCACCTAAAAAGTATATTTCAATTGAGTAATTAATATAATTTCTTTGGTATGGAGGTATTTAAAATGATAAAACCATTATTTGATAATGTGCTTGTAAAGCATGAGCACAAGAAAGAAACTACAAGCAGTGGTATTTTACTTTCAGCACATGAAGAAGAATCAAAATATGCTGTTGTTGTGGCTACAGGAGATGGAATCTTAGCTGATGGTAAGAAGATTTCTATGCCTGTAAAAGTTGGAGACAAGGTTTATTACAAGAGCTATAGTAGTGAAAAGCTTGAAGATGGTGGAGAAGAATTTGAAATTGTTCCACTATCTAATATTTATGCGGTAATTGAATAGGAGGCATATTATTATGGCTAAGAATGTAATTTTTGGAAAAGATGCAAGAACAAAAATGGTAGCTGGTGCTAATAAGTTAGCTGATGCTGTTAAGGTAACTTTGGGACCTAAAGGTAGGAATGTCGTTTTGGATAAAGGCTATGGTTCTCCACTAATTACGAATGATGGAGTTTCCATTGCTCGTGAAATTGAACTTGAAGATCCTTATGAAAATATGGGTGCTAAGCTCGTTTATGAGGTAGCTAATAATACTAATGATGAAGCAGGTGATGGTACAACAACTGCAACATTACTTGCTCAAACAATGATTTTGAATGGTATTAAGGCTATTGATAAGGGTGCTAATCCAGTATTAATGCGTGAAGGTATTAATATGGCATCAAAGGCTGTATCAGATACACTTCTTAAGAATACTAAGCAAATTAGTGAGCGTAAGGATATTGAATCTGTTGCTACTATTTCGTCTGGCTCAAGTGATGTCGGTTCTTTAATCGCTGATGCAATTGAACGTGTTGGTGAGGATGGAATTATCAATATTGATGAGTCTAAGGGCTTTGAAACAACGCTTGAGCTTACAGATGGTTTGTCATATGATAAGGGTTATATTTCTCCATATATGCTTGAGGATGATACTAAAACATCAATTGAACTTGAATCTCCATATATTATGGTAACAGATATGAAGATTTCTGCTATTCAAGATATATTACCAGTTCTTGAGCATATTGTTGAAGAAAGAAAGCCTTTGTTTATAATTGCTGATGATATTGAACAAGATGCTGTTTCAACAATCGTTTTAAATAAGCTTCGTGGAGCCTTTAATGTTGTAGCTACTAAAGCCCCAAGCTTTGGTGATACAAGAACGGATACTTTAAAGGATATTGCAACATTCGTTGGTGCTAAGTTCTATTCTAAGGATTTAAATATGAAGCTTAAGGATATGACAACGGATGACCTTGGTTCAGCTAAGAAGGTAATTGTTGAAAAGAATAATACAACCATTATCGAAGGTGCTGGTGCTAAGGATGAAGTAGAAGCTCGTATTTCAGAAATTCAGACTAAGATTGATAATGCTGCAAATGAAACAGAAGCTAAGGCTTTGAAGAAACGTATTGCTGGTATGTCAAATGGTGTTGCCGTAATTAAGGTTGGTGCTACAACTGAAACAGAATTAAAGGAGAAGAAACTTCGTCTTGAGGATGCTTTAAATGCTACTCATGCAGCCATGCGTGAAGGTATTGTAGCTGGTGGTGGAGCAGCTTTAATTGAAGTCTATAAAGAAATTAAAGATAATGTATCATCTGATATTCCTGATGTTGAGAAGGGTATTAGAGTTGTACTTGATGCTTTAACTGAGCCTTTGTATCAAATTGCTGAAAATGCTGGATATGATGGTCATGATATCGTTGAAAAGCAACTTCATGCACGTAAGGGTGTAGGATTTGATGCTAAGAATGGTACTTGGGTTGAAATGCTTCATCATGGAATTGTAGATCCTACTAAGGTTACACGAAGTGCTCTTTTAAATGCTGCTAGTATTGCTTCTATGTTTATAACAACTGAATGTGCTGTTGCATCTATAAAAGAAGACAAAAAGTAAAATTTAAGTCCTATGCTTTGCATAGGATTTTTTAATAATTAGTTAATTTAATTATCATTTTACTTTTAAAATTTAATAAAATATAATATAATTAAATTAGGAAATAGCTATTGCTATATGGAGGGTTTATATGAAAAAGGAATTATTTTTAGTAGTGGGTGTTTTAGGTGTGTTGTCTCTTTCAGCCTGTGATGCACGAGATGAAAAGCAAATTAATGCCGCAATCAAGGACAAAAGCGATGCAGAAATTGTTCAAATGGTAGTTGATGCAAATAAAGAGGAAACATTAACCGATGTTTATAGTGATGGTTTAAAGCTTGATGGCGAATTTAAAATGAAAGGTGATTTAGCTGCCTTAGAGTCATCTTCAGGCTTTGGTTCAGTTACAGCCTCTGGTTCACTTGATATTTCAGGAGATATATCTGGTGTTTATAATGCCTCAGGTGTTCAGGCTAGTGCCAACGTGAAAGCTAAGATTAATATGAAAACTGTAGTTACAGAGGGCGTTACAACTGAAACTAAAATTGATTTAAAGGGTAGTGCAACCGCAGAGTCATTAAATGACGAAGCTGATGCTTACTTATATGCAAAGATAAGTGGTACTGCAGCTAGTACTAAGCTTGATCAGGAATATAAGTATAAGTTTAAAAAGGATTCTTCAAACTCAGGTATCGGTGATATTATATCTGATATTGATTTATCAAAAATTGATATTACTGAACTTAAAGCAGTACTTGGTAGTGCATCTATTAGTGTTGATGATGGTATGCTATTATTCACATGGGAAAATGAAGCTTTAAATTCTCTTATTGGGGATGAGGTTACTAATGCTGGAGTAAAAAATTTAAAGGGAAAGGCATCTCTTGGTTTTGACAAGAACTTCCACATTAAAAATGTCAACATTGATATAAAGGCTGATGAAATGATTGTATCTGCATCATCAATGTTAAATGCTAAGTTAGAAAATCCATCTATTTATCTTAACGTAGATGTTAAAGATGGATCATATAGTATAAAATCATTAAAGGATAAAGATACTTATAGTTATGTTAAATAATGAAGAATGATAATAAAGGGGCTGTAAAAAAATAAATTTCATTGATTGAAGTTTAGGAGCAACAGCTCCTTTTTTTATTTAATTCACCAAAAAATAAAAAAATAGCCT
>MNRZ01000012.1 GCA_001916215.1 Clostridium sp. CAG:307_30_263 | reverse complement strand
CAATGATTTTGTTTCTACATTATTATATACGAACGGAATTTACTTTTTCAATGATTTTGTTTCTACTATTCATAGCGGAATTTACTTTTTCAATTAACAATTAAATAGTTTATAGATTTTTAGATAATGAAAAATGTAAGAAAAAGAGTTATAATAAAATCAAATAGTGAGGTTTTAATATGCATAAGGTTTTAATTATTAATGGAAGTCCAAGAGAAAATGGAAATACAAGTGTTGCAGTTTCTGAAGTAGCTAAAACACTTAGGAATGATGGCATTGAGCCTCTTGTAGTTAGAATAGGCTCTGATAATATTAGAGGTTGTATTGCATGTGGTTATTGTTTAAAAAATGGGAAATGTGTATTTAATGATAAGGTTAATGAGTTATCTAAAATATTTGAAGAAGTAGATGGTTTAATAGTTGCAAGTCCTGTTTATTATGCTTCAGCTAATGCAACTTTAATTGCAACATTAGATCGTTTATTTTATAGTTCACATTTTGACATGCGTTTTAAGGTTGGTGCTTCAATTGCCGTTGCAAGAAGAGGCGGTTGTAGTTCTACATTTGATGAATTAAATAAATATTTTACTATTTCTGGAATGCCGGTTGTATCAAGCCAGTACTGGAACAGCGTTCATGGGCGTCTTCCAGGAGATGCTAAAGAGGATCTTGAAGGACTTCAAACAATGCGGACGTTAGCTCATAATATGGCTTTTTTAATAAAGGCTATTTCTCTTGGCAAAGAAGCGTATGGATTCCCTGATAAAGAAGTTCGTCAAGCCACAAATTTTATTAGATAAAAATTTATAATAAAGATTTCATAAAAAAATTGTTTTTTTGATAAAAGTGTTTTAAAAAAGACTATTTAAAGGAATTTGATAAAATGGAAATAAGATGTGCAACAATAAAAGAACTTGATGATATTACCTGTGTTGAATCATTATGCTTTCCTGCATCTGAGGCTGCAAGTAAGGATGAATTTGAAGAAAGAATTAAATATTATGGTAATCATTTTTGGCTACTATACGAGGCAAATAAGCTGATTTCGTTTGTAGATGGAATGGCTACTAATAAACCAGACTTAGAAGATGATATGTACTTAAATGCAGCTATGCATAATGAAAATGGTTTATGGCAAATGATATTTGGTGTTAATACTATTCCTACTCATAGGCATCAATGATATGCGGCTAAACTGATTAAGTGTGTAATAGATGATGCATATACACAAGGTCGAAAAGGAGTAGTTTTAACATGCAAGGAATCATTGATAGAGTATTACAATAAGTTTGGATTTAAGAATGAAGGAATTAGTAAATCAGTACATGGAAATGTTATATGGTATCAAATGCGTTTAGAATTCGATAAATAAAATAAAAGGTCGATTTTACTAGGGTGAGCCATTAAAGCTGGACTAAAATAAAATTAATTTAATATTTTATTATTTAGGGATTGATGTCTATATGTTGTAGGTGTCAATCCTTTTAATTTTGTTATAATGTAAATGGTATTATTAAAGTGTAGGTTAGGGGATGCAGATATTTTTTTATGTAAGTTTCTTAATTTTGTACAAATATCAACTTTTTAGTTAAACTTAGCGTAAAACTTTAAAATTAAATAGTTTAATGGGAATACCTAATTTAATAGATATAAATTCTAATGATATAAAGCAAATGGTCTTTTATGCCAACAAAGAGGTTAATCCATTATATCCAGTACCTGAACTATGGAGTTATAGGAAGCTTGTTAAAATATATTATAAAATAAGAAAAATAGATTATAATGAAACTACGGCTTGATTATGTCGTTTATTTATTATATAAAAATATGGAAAGTAATGGTAATTTAATAAAATCCATTAATACTAGAATGTAAATGATTATGAGGCTATATTCTCATTGTAGTATGTGTGGTTATTTTAATTGAAGAGGGCGGTTTCTTCAATTATAGTTATTAGAAGAAAGCATAAAAAGACATTAGTAATTTAATATATTAAAATTCATTTTAGAAAGTAAAGGGTCTGTGAAATCTATTTTCACAGCCTTTTTAATAAAAAAAACGAAAATAAAACGAAAAAATATAGTTTAAATGAAATAAAATAATAAAAATATATGTTATAGTAAAATATTTTGAAAGAAATATTGACAAAACATGGTTTTATTGATAATATACAACTAGGTTGATACTGTTTGGATGGGAGTGGGAGTAATAAAACTGACCGATATATAAAAATGGAGGTTATAAAAATGAAAAAAATAAAAATTGCTTGGGAGGAATTTTTAGAGGGAAAGCGTAAGGTTAATATTTAATATGAAAAAGAAAATTATTATAATTTTATCATCATGCTTAGCTATTGCTGTTTTATGTATTGTTGGTATATTAATATATATTCATTATTTATTTCCACCTCGTAAAATAGAAGCTAGTCTTACTGACACGGAATTAGTTGTTACAAATGATTATTTTTTATCACGATATAAATATGATGATATTGAAAGTATTGAATATAAGGAAACTATTTATGATAATGAATTCATAGATGAAATAAAATATTCTGATTCAGAGGTTGGAATATTTTATAACGATATTTATGGTAGATATGAATCATATGTTTCAAAAAAATCTAAGCATAGCGTAGTAATCCTTTTAAAGAAAAGTGTATATGTCGTAATAGGCCTTGAAAAGGATAAGGATACATTATCACTTTATAATGGCCTTCTAGAGTATCTTGATAAATCATAAAACAAAAGTATTATATTTATATTTAATAAAGCTCCTTTAATAAATGTGCAAAGACTTTTATTGAAGGAGCTTTTAATATACCTTAATTGCTAAAATGGATATATCATCATGAAGCTTTTTATTTGATTCATTAAAAATAAGCAATATTATAAGCAAGCTTGTCTGGATCAAGGTATGAAATACTATTTAATGACTGATGAAGAAACTTTAAAATTTTTAGATATCAACGGAGCAAAATGACCATTTTCATATATTGCAATTATTTTTAATTTATCCTCTAGTTTTAATTTCATTATAAAACCCCACAAGTCTTTCTAGTATTTTATACTAGTCCAACTTATGGGGCTCACAATAATTTTACTCGACCATTTTTTATGCAATTTGATTTTTATTAATTTTTTTCATTACAATAAAGTAAAAAGTAATTGATAGGATTGCAGCTATCATCCATCCGATTGGCCAAGATGTCCATATTCCATTTGTGCCAAAGGGCTTAGATAATACGTAAGCAAGAAGAACTCTTAAAATTAAATCAGTGAAGGTAGCAATCATAAAGAAAAACATTTTAGAAGAACCTCTTAAAATACCATCAGCTACTAGCTTTGCAGCTACTATAAGATAGAAAGGACTTACGATTCTTAAAAACATCATACCAACCTTTATTGCTTCTTCACTAGATTTATCCATAAATAACAATAGAAGATATTTTCCAACAGTTAAATATAAAATAATAAAAGGTATACAAAGGATTAATACCATTTTTATTCCGGCTAAGAAGCCTTCATGAACACGTTTGACTTTTCCACTACCAAGATTTTGAGCAGTGTAATTTGAAATACCATTACCCACAGTTGTTAATGATGTAATCATCAAATTATTAAGCTTAACAGCGGCACTGTAGCCTGCAATTGCACTAGAACCAAATCCGTTAATAACACTTTGAATCATTATATTACCAATCGAAATAAAACTTTGTTGAAGAGTTGAGGGAATGGCAATAATTGACATTTCTTTAAGTAACTTGAATGAAAATATTTTTCTTTCTTCTTTTTCATCAACTGGCAGTTTTTCAATACGTCTAAATACAATTATAAAAGCTAGGATAGCACTTATTGCCTGACAAATAAAAGTTGCCCAAGCAACACCAGAAATTCCCATTTTAAAGGCTGCTACAAATAAAATATCAACACCAATATTTGAAACTGAAGAAATAGCAAGAAAAATAAATGGTGTTTTCGAATCACCTAGAGCAGTAAAAATACCAGTTGAAACATTATAAATAAAGACAAATATTAAGCCATAAATATATATATTAAGATATAATTGGGAATCATTAATAATATTATCTGGTGTATTAATAAGCTTTAATAAGGGCTTTGTTAAAAAAAGTCCTAGAACCGTTAAAACTAAACATAATACAATTGTTGAAATAAGTGCGGTATAAATTGCACATCTAACGGAATTATATCTTTTTTCACCATATAATCTCGATGATACAACTGAACAGCCAATATTACATCCAAATGCAAATGCTAAGAAAATTAGGGTAACCTCATAACCGTTTCCAACCGCAGCAAGGGCATCCTCACCAATAAATTTACCAGCAACTAAGCTATCGGCTAAATTATATAATTGTTGGAAAATTATACTTCCAAATAAAGGAAGACAAAAAAGCCATAAAACCTTTGATGCTTTTCCTTTTGTTAAATCATGTTCCATAACAATACCTCATTTCCATTAATCTATTATATAATTGATTAATTATAATTTATAATATATAATTATTATATATTTAATAACGAAAGGATATAGATTTATGGAGCTTACGCAATTATACTACTTTTATTTAACTGCTAAATACGAACATATATCTCGTGCAAGTAAAGAAATTAATATCGCTCAGCCTGCGTTAACTAAACAAATTCATAATCTTGAGGATGAATTAGGCGTTTCTTTATTTAAAAGAGTAGGAAGAAATATTAAACTTACTGAGTGGGGAGTATGGTTGAAAAATAATATTGAAGAACCATTAAATAAACTTCATAATATTAAAGAAGAAATAGAGCATTTAAAGCTTAGCAATCATATAAAAATATGTGCAAAGGTTGCATCTAATTTTATTACTAATATTATGTTAAATTTTAAAGAACAACATAACGATATAACATTTTCACTTACTCTTTCAGGAGAGGATGATTGTGATATTTTAGTTAAAACGGCTAAAGAAGGCTTTAAAGAGGAGATATGCTTAGCATCTGGCAATTTTTTTTGGAATAAAATAAAGGATATTACTGATTTAGAAAGTGCCCCTTTTATAACATTTACTGTAAATAAAGAACTTAGAAAAACAATTGATGATTATTTTAATATAAAAAATATTAAAGCTAATATTGCTTTTGAATGTGAGAATATTAATTCAATTCATGATTTAATTAAAAAGGATAATGGTATAGGCTTTATTCCAGAATTTACATCGGGTGTTTTAAAAAATGATTTAAAACTTTTTGCAGATTCAAATTTTATTATTACAAGATATATTGAGGTTAAGAAAAATCCTTACGGTATTTGCAATGAAAAGCTTTTAGAAGAATTTTATGATTATATGTGTGATTGTTTTAAAAATAAAAGAGTAATTTGATTTCACTTAAAAGATAAAATGAATCATTTTAATACTAAAAAAGCGAAGGATATAACGTCTTCATCTTTTTTGGTTAAAGACAAAATATAGTTTAAATTTTTTAAAAAATGAGTTAAAATTAATTCAATGAACTTTATAAAATTAAATTATAACTAAATTAATAGTTACTAAAGGAGTAAAAAAATGAAAAAGTTAAATGTTATTGTAAAAGAAAAAAGCCTTTTAGAACTTGCAGAAGATGGAAAAAAAGGGGATTTAATTGATTTAGAAGAATTAACCCAAGTTGATTCATCATATCTTGAAACTTTAATTGCGTCCGGTAAAGACAAAGTGTATGAAGATAAAATTTCGGAATTTAAAAAAAGATTAGATGCGGAAAATTTTGTAAAAATTAATGAACTTAATAATAAAATTTCCTTACTTGAAAAACAACATGAGTCTGAATTAAAAATTAATGCTCAAAATATCGAAAAAGAATATTTAAATAAAATAGCAGAATTAAATAATATTATTTTAACTTTAAAGAAACAAAATGAATCAGCATTAGTTATTAAAGAACAAGAAGTTGCTAAAACATATGAAAATAATATTGCAGGCCTAAAACAAGAAATTGAAATTTTAAAATCTACAAAAAAGAGTGATTTAGAAAATTTAACTTCTAAAAACGAGGCGGAATTAAATAAATATAAAAATGAAGCTAATAGTAAATATGCAGCTTTAGAACAAAAGTATAATATAATTATGGCTCAATATGAAAATCAGGTTAAACAAGTAAAACTTGAAATGGAAAATGATTTTAATAATAAATTATGTGAAATGCGTTCTAAACAGGATTTAGAAAAAATCAAGGCTGAAAATGAGGTAGCTAATTTAAAGAATTCATTTGAAAATGAAAAATTAAAATTATTGGCTGAACAAAAAGAAAAATATGAAAATGAAATTAAAGAAAAAGAAAATATAATTAATGGCCTTCAAAGAGCAAAAGCATCAATGAATGTAAAACAAACAGGAGAAGACCTAGAGGCTTGGTGTGATGGAGAGGTTAACTCTTATATGCAAAATGGTCTTTTTAACTGTACTTGGGATAAAGATAACAAAGTTATAAAAGATGAGGGAGAAACTAAGGGTTCTAAGGCTGATTATATTTTTAAGGTATATGCAGATGAGAAGCATAATCCTAATGAGCTTTTAGCTTCAGTATGTTTAGATATGAAGGATGAAAATCCTGATTCTGTAAATAAAAAAACAAATGCTGATTATTACAAACAGCTTGACAAAAATCGTGAAAAAAAGGAATGCAAATATGCTGCTTTAGTATCAAATCTAGAACTTGATAAACCAAATATAGCACCAATATTTAAGGTGAAAGAATATGAAAACATGTATGTTGTAAGACCTGCATATATGATGACTTTCCTTAATATGCTAGCATCTTTAACAACAAGATTTAGAGATTTGATTTTAGCTCACGATGCCAAATCTTTAGAGTTACAGTCAAAAAATGAATTATTGAAAATGTTTGACGATATAAAAAATACTTATCTTGATAAACCTCTTGAATCCCTTAAAAAGAATGTTGAAGATATTTTAAAGAATTCGGAAGCAATAAAAAATGCAGCTAATAAGATTGATGATCAATGTGATAAGATTAAAAGAAGCTATATAGCACAAATAGAGGAAAAAATTAATAAATTTGAGCTTAAACTTGATAAAAAAATTTGTAAGGAATTAGAATAAAAAACAAATTTTTAAAATATTAAGAAAATAAAACCTTTCGATAGATTCTTAGGAATGATATAATTATTATATATTGATTTTTAATATAATATTATATGAGGAGAAAAAAATATGCTAATAAAAGATATTTTTGATGTACAATCAGGACAAGTATTATCGCGAATTTCTACTAAAATCAATCAAATAGCCATTGGTAAGGTTTTAATTCCAAAGGCCATTTCAAAAGGTAGGATATTAAAAGAAGAACTTCAAGATATAAAATTAAAAAATTTATTACCCGAAAATAAATTATCAATGAAAAATGATATTATTATAAAATTATCTACACCTTATGAGGCTTGTGTTATTGATGATGATAATGTTGGTTTAGTAATTCCATCTTTTTGTGCCATATTGAGAATAAAAAAAGAAAACTAAATACATAAAAAGACTTAATTGTTATTATATATATCGATTAAGTTTTTTTAATTTTTTTAAAATTAATAATTAAATATTTTCTATATATTCGAATTATTTTCATTGTATATATTATATTTTTGTATTATAATAATTGTAAAACAAAAATAAGGAGGAAAAATATGAAATCACAATTTCTTGAATCAAGAAAGACAGCTGCTAAAGAGCTTGTTATGTCCTTAAAGAAATATTTTAGTTATGTAAGTATTTTAGGTACAGATGTAAGATGCCAAAGTGTTGCATCTACAACTCGTACATCATCAATTAGTGATGAAGGACTCGGAAGTGAATGTGGCTTTGTTCTTAAAATGAAAAATAATAAAGGCTTTTTTGAATATTCACTAGATGATATTTCAGGTGATATTAATAAACTTGCAAATGATATTATTTCAGATTTAAAAATTAATGACGGATTACTTGCCAAAATGATTGATACTAAAGATATTAAGGATGAAGAGATGGTAAAATCATTTCAAAGAGAATCAGATTTTAATAAATATAGTATTAATGATTTAATGGCTTTTGTCCAAAAATTAAAGGATGAGGTTACATCAAAATCTGAAAATATCATTAATGTATCTGTTTCTATTGGGACATTAGATGTTTCTAAGCTGTTTATTACTGAGCATAAAATGTTAGACCAAAACTATACTTGGGTAAATGGTAATATTAGAATTATGTGGAAAGAAAATGGCAAGGTAACTCCTGCAAGATGTGGTACATGGGACAAAGATATTAGCAAAGTATTAGATACGTTACCTAAAAAAATAGATTCATTAATTAGTAAAGCTCATCACTTGGCCTATGCTAAGCCAATTGAACCGGGTGTATATGATGTTATTACAGACCCATCTATTACAGGTTTAATTGCTCATGAAGCATTTGGTCATGGAGTTGAGATGGACCAATTTGTTAAGGATAGGGCGTTAGCTAAGAAATATGTTGGCGATTATGTTGCTTCACCTATTGTTAATATGCGTGACGGCGCCGCATCAGTTCTTTCAACGGCATCTTATTTTTTTGATGATGATGGCATTTTAGCCCAAGATACCCAAATTATTAAAAATGGTGTATTAGTGTCTGGAATTTCTGATTTAACCTCAGCTCTTGAGCTTGGTACCATGCCTACAGGAAATGGCCGTAGGCAAGCATTTAGTCATAAGGCTTATACAAGAATGACAAATACTTTTTTTGAACCTGGTACTGATAAGCTTGATGATATGATTAAATCTGTTAAACATGGATATTATTTATGTGAAACAAATAATGGAATGGAAGATCCTAAGAACTGGGCTATACAATGTACAGCTGAGTATGGTATTGAAATTGTTGATGGTAAGTTAACTGATAATTACGTTGCTCCAGTTGTAATGTCAGGATATGTACCAGATTTATTAAAATCTATAACAATGATTTCAAATTATTTTGAAATCGAAGGAGCTGGAGCTTGTGGTAAAGGCTATAAGGAATGGGTTCGTGTAACTGATGGTGGCCCTCATTTGAAAGCAAAGGTGAAATTAGGCTAATGAGTACATTAATTGAATTACTAAAGAAAAGTAAAAAACTTGATGGGTTCAAGGTTAATACAAATTTAATTGAAACATCGGAATTATTCTTTGTTCATAAAAAGCTTGAAACTGTAAGACATACTAAAACTTCAAATGTTAAGGCTACTGTTTATGTTAATCATGATGATTTTTTTGGACAGGCTGATTTTACAGTTTATGCATCTAATACGGAAGATGAAATAAAGGCTAAAATTGAAATGGGTTATCAAAATGCATTACTTGTTAATAATAAGCCTTTTTCATTGCCAAGTGGTGAAGTAAAGAAATTTAAGTCTGATTCTAATTTTAATAATTATTCATTAAATGAGCTTGCAAGCCTAATAAGTGAAGCTGTATTTAAGGCTGATAATTATTTGGATGGTGGAATTAATGCCCTTGAAATCTTTGTAACTAAAAAAACTGTTATTGTTGAAAACTCAACTGGACTTAAAAAAACACAAGTTTTATATGATACAATGATAGAAGCTATTCCTACCTGGAATGGTAATGATGAATCCGTAGAACTTTATGAGCAATATCATGTTGGTTATCTAAACCCTGAAGAAATTACTAAGGAAATAAAAAATAAAATGGAAGAGGTTCATGCTCGATTTGAAGCTAAAAAGCCAGATTCTAAGCTAAAGGGAAATATTATTTTAAGACCACATGAAATTTCTGAGATTTTAGATACGATTATTACAAATGCAAATTACGGCTATATTTATACACATCAAAACTTATATAATGTTGGTGATAAAATTCAAAATTCAGATTCATGTGATAAACTAAATATTAAGATTTTGGGTAATCTAAAAGGATCTGTATCTTCAAGTTTTTTTGACATTGATGGAATTGATCTTGAAAGTCAAGATATTATTAAAGATGGTGTAATAGTAAATGGATATGGCTCAAATAAGGTATGTCAATATATGAATAAACCTGTAACAGGAATGCTACCATGTACTGAACTTTTAGAGGGAAGCTTTAGGAAAAAAGAACTTTATAAAGAACCATACCTTGAATGTGTATCTCTTTCTGGCATTCAACTAGATCAATATAATGATTATATTGGTGGGGAAATAAGATTAGGATATTATTTTGATGGAAATAAAAAATATCCTGTAACTGGTATATCATTTTCTGGTAAATTATCAGATGCATTAAATACGATTAGATTATCAAAAGAAAAAACTTTATCAGGAAGCTATTATGGGCCAGAAATTGCATCCATAAGCAAAATGGAAATATTATAAATAGAGGATTTAAATTTAAATTATTTTAACTATAAAAGATAAAATGGAAATAATAAGATAGAAGACTATATGTTTTGTATTATAAAATAAAGAAGACACTTTTATGGCTGATAATAAAAATGTTTTACAATTTTATGAAAAAAAGGCTTAAAACCTCGAAAAATAAGTATGAAAAAGATTTTATAATTAAAAATGTAAAAAAATGCTTGCAAATTATATAAAATATTGTATAATAATCTAGCCAACGAAAAGTTGGTATCCCTATCCCAAATGTGAATTCATAATTCACAACCCCCTTTTATACCCTAGTATGTTACTAGGGTACCCCCCTAAACTTCAAGATGTAGACATTGCGTTTACATCTTTTTGTATTGAATTATAATTTAAAAAACATTTATTAACAAAATTCGACATTTTTCTTAAAAAAGTATTGCATTTTTTTAGAAAAAAGTTTATAATATATTTGTCTTCAAGGTGAAGACAAATATACTTTCCTTTTTTAACAAAATACTTTCTCTATTTCATACTTATTATGTATGAAAATAAAAGGTCATCCTTGGGATGACTTTTTATTTTATTAAATTGAAAATTTTAATGATGAATTTATAAATATAATCATCTTTTAAATTCCCTAAAATATTAACTTGTTCAAGTATTAACAACAACTCATCATATTTTTTATAATGAGTAAGCTTTTGAATAAAATATATATCAATCATATCATTTTTAACAATTAATTTAGCATCATCAGGATCTATAGCGTGGAAAAACTCAAGCAATTCGTTATCAAATAAATCTCCGTTTCTAAAATCTTTAATTGCATGCATGATTTTGTTTACGTCTTTTTCAATGTATAAATCAAAATTTGAAAAGAAATTATCGGTGTTATCATCAAGATAACTTATATAAGCGTTAGTAATATTGGCAAAAATCAAATAAAAGTAAGTAAAGATTTGATTTAATTTTTTGGGACTTGTTTTTTTTAACTTATAATACTTAGGAATTTCAACTTGATAGGCTGAATCATCATTTGTATATTTTTTAATTTCTTTAATGTACAATTCATTTATTTTAGCATAATTAACTATTTTATCTATGTAAAGATCAATTTTGTTCATAAATGCTTGGCGAACATTATGAGCATTAATTAGAATTTCATTTGTCGTCATTTAACTCACCCATTAGAATTATACTTTAATTTTATTAAAATTCAATGATTTACTTTTTACAAATTATTAATTAAATGGTATAATTAAAATAATAATGAAAGAAAGAGGTATTACAATGACTTTAGAAGAAGAAATCTTAAATTATTTGAATAATCCATCTGAATTAAAAAATATTGATGAGATTACTAAAGATAATACACAAATAAATGAGGCACTGTGTTCAACATATGGACATATCGCTCCAAGTCTTAAATTACAATTCATCCGCGAGTCAGGTGCTTATGCCCTTGCTAAGGCAATGGAAAGAGAAATATTATCAGAAATAAGACCTGGTCAGGTAAGAGTATGGCTTGTTTTACTTGAAATACAAGAAGGCGCTAAGTTTAATTTACCACCTCAAATCGAAGAAAAACTATATGATTATATGGATGCATGTGAAAATGCTATTGAAGAATATACAAATAATAATTTGACATTTAATGAGTTTGAAATTTATAATCGAATTCAAAATATTGGCACCTATTTAGCTAAAGAGCATAAGCTTTCAGAAATTACAACGGGTGGTTTATCAAATGATAAGATAATGACAAGAGATGAGCTACATAATTTTTGTATGCAAGGTGCAGTAAAGGCATTAGAGCAAAGAGGCTATAAAATTGAAAATGTATATTATGGTAGTGCAAATCCAGTATCTTTAGTAGCTTCTAAAGAAGGTATCACTTATAGTGTTGCTGTTGTAACGGCAATACTTCCAAAAGCAGGGGAACTTGAAGGATGGAGACTTCATGAATTTGAACGCGTTCCTGTAGATGAAACACATAAGAGCGCGATTTTAGGTGTATCTATTATTCCTACTGATGAGTTATATGCTTCTATGGGTGTTGCCATAAAAGAAGGAGATTATCAATTTAAGGTTTCTCCTCTTGAAATTGTCGAGCCTAAGAAGAATTAAAAATAGATTAGGCAGTTTTTAGGAAAAATATAAAAAAACTGTTGACAATGAATTTATCTAGTGGTATAATTCATATCGCAGTCGATATTAAACTGCTTAATCTTATACATGCGGGTATGGCGGAACTGGCAGACGCGCTAGACTTAGAATCTAGTTCTTATGAGTGCAGGTTCGATTCCTGTTACCCGCACCAGGTTGGAAAGAAATGGCTTAGCTAAAACATTATTTGATGTTTATAGCTAGGCTTTTTTGTTATTTAAATTACAAAATTAAGAACTAGAGCAAAATCTAGTTCTCGACATAAAAATACATATTTCGTAGATTCTATAAGTTATCTGCAAGTGAATAGTTAATAGAAGCACTTTTTAAGTCATTATCGTTTAAATTAATATAACGTTGTGTCATATAAATAGATGAATGTCCTAAAAGTTTTCTAACAACTTCTGGATTCACATTATTTCTAATTAGATTAGTTCCAAAGTAATGTCTAAGCCTATGTGGTGATATTGAGGGGATTCCTAGTTCATTTCTAATACCGATAAAAATTTTGGTAATAGTAGTAGCTTCAATAGGCTTTTGTGGGCTCTTACTTGGAAATAAAAATTTTGATTTCAATCCTTTTTTGAGCATAATAAATTCAGTAATTAATGATTTAGTCTTATTTCCAAAATAAACTTTTATTTCATTGTTTTCTTTAGTATGTGAGGGTATTATTGATTGTTCATCAAGATTAATATCTGTAATTAAAAGATTAGCTATTGAGCTTCGTCTTAAACCAGTATCAATTAAAATATAAAACATTACTCGATATTCAAGTGGAGCTTGATTATCCATATATTTTTTAAATCTAAGAATTTCTTCTGGAGTAGGTATTATAAGCTTAGCTTCTTTATATTTAAGCTTTTGCATAGTAATATGACTTTCTGTAATAAGATTTTCTTTAACTAGATAATTAAGCATAGCCTTGATAGTTCCTAACATTTTGTTAATAGTACAATTTTTAACTCCCTCAGCTTTTTTAGTATTAATTAATTTAAGGGCAAAATCATTATTAAGGTCTTTAGTTGATCTAATATCAAACATTTTAAAATAAGTTTTTAAGCAATTAAATTCAATCTTATAATACTTTAGTGTATCATCAGAGTTCTTGATTTGATTTGCAAGAAAATAAGAAATAGCTTGTTCAAGTTCCATTTCTTTGCTTTCTGTGGTTTTTGGTGTTTCTTGATTTTCTAAAATTAAATTTAGTAAGTCTTTAGTTGTAATATTTTCATTCATAATTAAAATCTCCTTTATAAAATTAATTTATATAAAATAGTAAATTTGCTATATTTATGATTACGTATATTAGAATAAATAATTGTTATTTTTTGTCAAATATTGTTATATTATTTTTTGTTTGAAGGAAAATTATCTTCTTACTAGTTTTTTTAATAATTAAATGGTATAATGTTATTAGTGAATGCCATGGAGGAATAAAAATGAAAAAAAATAACATTAAGTTTATTGCAGAATCTGCAATAATTGCAGCACTTTATGCTGCACTAACTTGGATATTTTCACCTATTTCCTATGTTCCTATTCAATTTAGAATAAGTGAGATTTTAGTATTACTTGTGGTATTAAATCCTAAGTATGCTTTAAGTCTTATTTTAGGTTGCTTTATTGCTAATACTACATCAAGTCTTGGTTGGTATGATATGCTATTTGGTACTCTTGCAACAGCACTTGCAATTATTCCTATGATATTCATAAGAAAAATGCCTATCGCAGCTTTATTCCCAGTAATATCAAATGCAATTATTGTGCCACTTGAATTAGGGCTTGCCTTTGGAATGTGGAAAGCAGGTTTTTGGTATAATGTATGGACTGTAGGACTTGGAGAATTTGTTGTATTATATTTTTTAGGAATTCCTGTCATGTCTGCGATTGCTAAAAATGAAGCATTGGTATCAACAATGGAATTAGACCCGACAAAAACTTTAGATCTTCATATAAAAACATGTGACATTTTAGCATTAATTTTAACAGTTTTAGGTGTGATTTTATTTATTGCTTATCCATTATATCAAGCTGGAGAAGATTCATTTTCTATGTTTAGTATTGCTAAATCATCTTACTGGTTATGGATTATGCTTGTTTTTGTAATTTTATATAGCTTAGCGTATATCTTTTTACAGGGTAATATAAAGAAAATAATAACAATTTTAATTGCTGTTGCAGTTACACTGATATATATAATTGTAGGTATTAACAATAAAGAATGCTTTAAATATGCATATTTTTATATATTTATAATTTATCCTGCACTATTATTTTTACTTCCAATTAAAACAAAATAAATCAATTTAGAATCTATCAGGCAAGAATAGATTCTTTTGGTTTGTCTCGTGTAGGTATAGTATCGTATTTTTATTGATAATATTAATTTGATTGTTTTGTAGGAATATAATAAATATGGATTTAAAAAATGATAAATGCTATCAAAACAATATTTTAATAACATATGGATTATAGTTTGACTGGGCCTAGTCAAAGCCTATTAGAGATGACAGTCCGGCTTATTATTTGGTGAGACAGTTGAAAGAAATAATGCTAAAGATGTTGGTCCATTTTAATGACCTTTATTGAATATTCTAAGTAAGAAATTATTTGCTTAACTGGCAGATTTTTCATATTTTAAAGGTAAAAACATAGAATTAAATGGTGATTTTTATGAATAAATTATTCGCCATAATATTTATAGTGGCCCTATCATTTTTTGTTTTTACAAGAAGAAGTGCAGAGGCTTCTAATGCTTTACTTGAAATTCCGCTAGAAGGAATAAAATTAATTGTAAGCACATCGGCCGGTATTATGCTATTTTCAGGCCTCCTTAAGGTGGCAGATGATTCAGGGCTTATTAAATTATTAACGAGGTTTTTGAATAAGCCAATGAGTTTTTTATTTCCGACTCTTCAAGATAATGATATTGATTTAATATCTCTTAATTTAATTTGTAATTTTTTGGGAATAAATGGTGCTGCAACTACAACTGGGCTAAAAACAATGGAATCTCTTTCTAAAAAAGAAGAATATAAGGCTATTATCACCTTTTTAACCCTAAATGCCTCAGGCTTTTGTTTGATTCCTCAAGGTATTATTTCAATAAGAGGAACTTATATAGATAATGCTTTTGATATAATTTTACCATCATTCCTATTAAGTATGTTTGCTTTTTTCACCACCATTGTTTTAAATAAGGTGCTTATTAAATATGATAAGTAAATATATTATTCCTACTCTTTTCATTATTATTTTCACTATAAGTATTATAAAGAAAAACAACACCTATGAATCATTTATTGAAGGTATTAAGGATGGTTTTAAGAGTTCTTTAAGGATTGCACCTTCAATGCTTGCTATGTACATTTGTATTAATGCATTAAGACTTTCAGGCTTAATTGAATTCATTTTTAAAAGCACAAAAATACCGGCCGATTTGCTTGCACAGGCGGTAATTAGACCAATGTCAAGTCAAGCATCTTTAGCCTTTATGATTAAAATTTATAATGAATATGGTGCTTCATCTAAGCTTGCCTTTGTATCTAGTATTTTACAAGGCTCAACAGATGCCTCTCTTTATGTAATAAGCTTTTATATAGGTACCTTTAAAATAAAATCCTTGAATAAATGCTTTTTGATTGCAATAAGTGTAAATATTATAATTTTTGTTATATGTCTTATCATTTATCTCATACTATAAATGATAAGCTTTTTTTTATTTAATCATTATTTGTAAATTGATTGTCTAAAGGGTTAAAAAATGTTATACTTTTTCCGAGGTGTTAATATGAAGGGTAAAATTCATTCATTTGAATCATTTGGTACTGTTGATGGACCAGGGATTCGTTATGTTATATTTTTTAAAGGCTGTCCTTTAAGATGCAAATACTGTCATAATCCAGATACGTGGAGTCAGGATGGTGCAGAAGAATGGGAAGCACAAGATATTGTTAATCAAGCAATGAAATATAAAGGCTATTGGGGAGATAAGGGAGGTGTAACTATTACTGGTGGTGAGCCTTTACTTCAACTGGATTTTGCAATCGAACTTTTGAGGTTGTTCCACGAGCAGGGTGTTAGAACTGCAGTTGATACGTCTGGTTATATCTTTGATCCTGAAGATCCTCAAAGTGTTAAAAAACATGAGGAACTTATTAAATACGCCGATTTATTTTTGCTAGATATTAAACATATAAATCGTGATGCTCACAAAGAATTAACTGGTGTTTATAATGACCATACACTTGCATTTGCTAAATGGTTATCTGAACATGATAAGCATATGTGGATTCGTCATGTACTTGTACCAGGAATTACAACTGATGACGAAGAACTTCACGAGCTTAAGGCATTTCTTGATACTTTAAAAACGGTTGATAAGGTAGAAGTACTTCCTTATCATACAATGGGTATTGTCAAATACGAAAAGCTTGGTATTCCTTATCGTTTAAAGGGTGTAGAACCACCTACTAAGGAGCAAGTTTTACACGCAAGAGAAATTTTAAAGGTGGTAAAATAATGATTACAGTAAAAAACTATAAAGAAGAACTAAAGGGAATTTGTGTAATTGAAATTTCCGGAAATTCATGTGCTAACTGCCTATCTTTAATGCCAATATTAAAAGAAATAATTGGCCAAAGAGATGATTGCCGCTTAGTTCACATTGAAGCTGATGAAAATACGCTTGACTTAATGGAATTGTTTGATGTGCAAACTGCACCTACAATTCTTTTAACAAAAGATGGTGAGATTAAAGCTCGCTGTAAAGGGTATCAGCCAGAAGAAATTCTTGAGCTTTGGCTGGATGCAAAGATTAATGAAATAAAATAGAAAAAAAAGTAATTTTTAAAGCATATTTCTTGACAAAATAATGCTAGTGTGTGATAATATTTGACGGAAAGTTAGAAAAATAATTTTTTATGACTATCCAATTAATAGTTAATAATTTTAAATTAAGAAAGAGGTTAATACTATGAACAAAGCATGGGAAGGTTTCACCCTTGGAAAATGGTCTAATGACGAAGTAAATACTCGTGATTTCATCCAAAGAAACTATACTCCTTATGAGGGAGATGCAAGCTTCTTAGCTCCAGCAACTGACGCTACTAAGAAACTATGGAATGAGGTTCTTGAATTAATGGCTCAAGAGCGTGCTAAAGGTGGAGTTCTTGATTGCGATATCGATATCGTTTCTCAAGTTAATTCACATAAGCCTGGCTATATTGATAAGGATCTTGAGAAGATTGTTGGTCTTCAAACAGATGCACCTTTAAAGAGAGCTTTAATGCCATTTGGTGGTATTAAGATGGCTGAGCAAGCTGCTGCTCAATATGGCTATCAAGTAACTGATAGAATTCATGAAATTTTCACTAAGTATCGTAAGACTCACAATGACGGAGTATTTGATTGCTACACTCCTGAAATGAGAGCTTGCCGTTCAGCACACATTTTAACAGGTCTACCTGATACATATGGTCGTGGACGTATCGTTGGTGATTATCGTCGTATTGCTCTTTATGGTACAGCATATTTAATTAAGCATAAGGAATTAGACAAGTCACTTATTTGTGGCGAAATGACTCCTGATCGCGTTCGTGATCGTGAGGAAGTTGCTGAACAAGTTAAGGCATTAAAGGCTTTAACAGAGATGGCTGCAAGCTATGGATTTGATATTTCTCGTCCAGCTGAAAATGCTAAGGAAGCAATCCAATGGTTATACTTTGGTTACCTAGCTGCTGTTAAGGATCAAAATGGTGCAGCTATGTCAATCGGACGTAACTCTACATTCTTAGATATTTATATCGAAAGAGATATGAAGAGAGGTATCTTAACTGAGTCTGAGGCTCAAGAGTTAATGGACCACTTCATTATGAAGCTTCGTATGGTAAGATTTGCTCGTATTGAGTCTTATAACGAACTATTCTCAGGAGACCCAACATGGGTAACTGAATCAATTGGTGGTATGGGAACTGATGGACGTACATTAGTTACTAAGAACAGCTTCCGTGTACTACATACACTTCAAAACTTAGGACCAGCTCCAGAACCAAATTTAACAGTTCTATGGTCTAAGAGATTACCTATGGGATTTAAGCAATTCTGTGCTGATATCTCTATTAAGACTTCATCAATTCAATATGAATCAGATGAATTAATGCGTCCTGAAATGGGTGATGATTACTGTATCGCTTGCTGTGTATCTTCAATGAGAGTTGGTAAGGATATGCAATTCTTCGGTGCTCGTGCAAACTTAGCTAAGTGCTTACTATACGCTATGAATGGTGGTAAGGATGAGCTTATGAAGGATAAGGTTACTGGTAAGGCTATGCAAGTAGGACCTGAATATCAACCAATTTTAGGAGATGGACAACTAGTTTACGAAGATGTTAAGCATAAGTATGAAGTAATGATGGAATGGTTAGCAGATGTTTATGTTAATACATTAAATCTAATTCACTATATGCATGATAAGTATTCATATGAAGCTCTTGAAATGGCTTTACATGATACTAAGGTTGGTCGTTTCTTCGCAACAGGTGTTGCAGGTCTTTCATGTGCAGTAGACTCTTTATCAGCTATCAAGTATGCAAAGGTAACTCCTATTCGTGATGCTGAAGGCTTAATTGTTGACTTCAAGACTGAAGGAGATTTCCCTAAGTATGGTAACAACGATGATCGTGTAGATGAAATTGCTGTATGGCTAGTTAAGACATTCATGAACATGATTAGAAAGCACTATACATATCGTGAGTCAGTTCCTACAATGTCAATTTTAACAATCACTTCTAACGTAGTTTATGGTAAGAAGACTGGTAATACTCCTGATGGACGTAAGGCAGGTCAACCATTAGCTCCAGGTGCTAATCCAATGCATGGACGTGATTCTCATGGTGCTCTAGCATCACTTGAATCAGTAGCTAAGCTTCCATATGAGTATTCAAGAGATGGTATTTCTAATACATTCTCAATTACACCAAACTCACTTGGTAAGGATGAAGACTAATTTCGGAGGTAAAGAAAAATGTCACAAAAGGTAGATAATTTAGTTCAAATGCTAGATACTTATGTATCTGATGGTGGATACCATCTAAATGTTAACGTATTCAATCGTGAAACATTACTAGATGCTCAAAAGCACCCTGAGAAGTATCCTCAACTTACAATTCGTGTTTCAGGATATGCTGTAAACTTCATCAAGTTAACAAAGGAACAACAAGATGATGTTATCAGCCGTACTATCCATGAATCAATGTAATTAAACTTTGAACATAGTATATTAATAAGGCATAGGAAATTTCCTATGTCTTTTTTTTTATTTATATGTTATAATAAGACGAAAATATATAGAAAGTCGAGATGATTTTAATGGCAGAAGCTATTCGCTTACAAAAAATTATGGCAATGTGTGGTGTTGCATCACGCCGTGCAAGTGAAAAATTAATTCAAGATGGTAAGGTTACCGTAAATGGTGAGGTTGTGACGGAACTTGGAAGAAAGGCTTATTTAACTGATGAAATTAAGGTTGATGGTAAGCTAATTGTTAAAGAGGATAAGGTTTATTTTGTTTTATATAAGCCAACAGGTTATTTAACAACTGCACATGATGACTTAGTTCGTCGTACAGTTATGGATTTGATGCAAGCAGAGGTAAAGAAAAATCGTATTTTCCCAATTGGGCGTTTGGATTATGATACATCAGGTGTATTATTGATGACAAATGATGGTGAACTTATGAATAGACTTATTAATTCTTCAAATAATATTGAAAAGGAATATTTAGCACGTGTAAATGGTCATTTAGGTCTTGATATGGTTGCTAAGCTAAAAAAAGGTATTATGCTTGATGGTATTCAAACAAAGCCAGCAGAGGTTTTTATTGAAGAATATGATAAGCAATATGGAACAACACTTGTTCGTATAATTATTACTGAAGGAAGAAACCGTCAGGTTAGACGTATGTTTGAATCAATTGGCTTTGAGGTAAAAAAATTACGTCGTGTACGTTTTGCGTGTGTATCATGTAAGGGAATGAGTAAGGGAGAATATCGTCCTTTAAGACCACATGAGGTAAAACTGCTTTATAGCTTATAAGGAGGCTCTTTTGAGCCTTTATTTATAGAAAGGAATTTATATGAATTTTTTAAATAAGTTAAAAAATTATGCTTTAGGAAGCGGCGTTGAACTTGCAATAGCTATTATTTATATGCTTGTTGGCTATATGCTAATTAGAATTATAATTAGTCTTCTTAAAAGATCAGTTAATCGAGCTAAAATCGAAAAGACCATTCCTAATTTTATTATTTCAATTTTGAATATTGTTTTAATTATCGTTTTAGTTGTATCTGTATTAAAATTTTTAGGTATTTCAACCGAATCAGTTGTAACAATAGCCTCTGTAATTTCTTTAGGTATTTCTTTAGCCTTACAGGATGTAATAAAAGGAATAGCAAATGGATTTTTACTTGTAACAACCAAACCCTTTGTTGAAGGGGAATATGTTAAAATTGGTGATGTTGAAGGTACAATAATCTCTATATCAATGTTTAATACAGTTCTTAAAACAACTGATGGAATGATGATTACTTATCCTAATTCGCAAGCAATTAATTCATCAATTAAGAATTTTTCTAGATTACCTGTAAGAAGAATTTCTCTTAATATACCAGTTGCATATGGCTCTAAAACTGAAGAAATCAAAAAACTAGTGCTTGATGTAGTTAAAAAACAAAAAAATATATTAAACAATCCTGAGCCTAGTGTTCGTCTTACTGAATATGGCGATTCAAATTTGGTTTATACTTTAAAATGCTGGACACAATGTGAAAACTATTGGTCAACCCTTTATGATTTGAATGAGCAAATTCTTGATGCACTTATAGATGCTAATATTTCAATTGATTATAATCAGCTTGATGTTCATATTAAGGATATGCCAAATAAGAAGGAGGAATTATAATGACTCTACTTGCCGAACAATATTCTGTTACAGAAGCTATCATTTGGTATTCGATTTTAGTTGTAACAATTATTATTTTTATTTTATATTTAAAGTTTTATGGTCACGCTAAAAAAGGATATAATAAACTGCAAGCAAAGCTTGGACGTGAAATAACACGTCTTGAGATGATGCAAAAGGCCTTGAAGGATAAAAAGCCTCACGATAATTTAAAGAAAACAGCCTTTGTTCTTGCTAGTGTTACGATTGCCCTACAGGATATTGGTGAAAAAACAACCTTAACTGATGTTAATGATGCCCTAAAGCTTATTGATAAAATTACTAAACAAATTAAAAAACTTGATTTATCTGAAAATTCGGTTTATGTTAAGGCTTTAAACGAAATTATTGTTAATTTAAACCGTTTGAACTCAATGATTATTACGATTATTCAAATTATTAAATAATATGGAAACGATATTTATTAAAGAAGGAGATAATCTCCAAGAAAAAATAGATGAAGCCATCTTAAAATCATCTAAATTAGTTATTAAAAAAGGACTTTATGAAACAACACCTTTGTTTATTAAAGGTGCACTTACCTTAGAATTTGAAGAAGGAGCGACTCTTCTTGCAACAACTAATGAAGCCTTATACCAAAATATAAAAACTAGAGTTGCAGGAATTGAAATGGAGTGGTATCCCGCTTTATTAAATGTTATTGGTACAAGTAATGTTACAATCAATGGACAAGGCATTTTAGATGGAAATGGCCCTTATTGGTGGAATAAATATTGGGGTTTAGATATGAAGGGCGGATATCGTAAGATTTATGATGAAAAGGGATTGAGATTCGCTGCTGATTATGATTGTAAAAGACCACGTAATCTTTTAGTTCAAAATTCCTCAAATGTTAAAATTTATGATATTACCTCTACTTCATCAGGCTTTTGGAATATTCATATTTTATATTCTAACGATATCTTGATTGAAAATGTTAAAATTAAATCAGAAGCTATTAATTCACCCTCAACTGATGGTATTGATATTGATTCTTCCTATAATGTGGTTGTAAATAAGGTAGAAACTAATTGTAATGATGATTCTGTCTGTATCAAATCAGGTAGGGACTTTGATGGAATAAGAGTAGGAAGACCTTCACATGACATCACTATTTCTAATTCCATTATTAATAAAGGCTTTGGCGTAACCATTGGTAGTGAAATATCTGGTGGTGTTTATAACGTTAATATTTCTAATTTAAAATATTATAATACTGATTGTGGTTTTAGAATAAAATCATCATATCCTAGAAAGGGTTATATAAATGATGTTAAAATAAGTAACCTTGAAATGACTAATGTTAAATATTTGTTTCATATGTGTTTAAATTGGAATCCTAATTATAGTATTTGTAAGATGCCTCCTAACTATAATGGACCTATTTATCCTCACTATGAAGTCTTAACTCATGAAACTGCAGGTGCTAATACAAGGGTTTCTGATATTTTAATTGATAATGTAAATGCTTATAATACAGATGATTATAAAGGAATAAGCCGTATTTTTAATCTTGAGGGCTTTACTGATATGCCTATTTCTAATATAACATTTAAAAATGTTAAGGCAAACGCTAAGGAATTTGGTTATTTATATTACACTAAAAATATTAATTTTATTGATTGTTCATTTTCTGCAAGTGAAGCTCACTTTAATGAAAATGATGACTATGATAATAGATAATTAAATGTCAGTTAATAAATTGAGCTTTTCACTAAAGAGCTCATTTATTATTTTACGATATAAAATATCAGGAAGAAAAATCATTGATAAAATTATAAATATATTTTCTAAAGCTGTAAGTGAAAGTTACACTTTAAGACTAAAAGATTTGTATGAATTTTAAGTTACATTATCAGTTTATTATGTTGAACAGCGCGCTATATTTTAATATCTTTAGAAAATGTTTTGGCTGTTAAATGATTATTGAAAATATAATCTTAAAGCTTTTTTTATTATATTTACCTCTTTTTTATCATATATAAATTTAGGTGATAATATCAATAATTATAAGATTAGAAGAAGAATTTTAATAATAATGCTTATAGCTATAATATGCTTCTTAATGCTAGTTGGAAGACTTATTTATATTAATATTGGTATGTCTGATTTTATTAATAAAAAAGCATATGAGCAGTGGTCAAGAGATATCCCGATTAATAGTGGAAGAGGTAAGATTTATGATAGAAATGGTAAATTAATTGTTGGGAATAAAAGAACCTTAACAGTCGTTTCAATAAATAGACAAATAAAAAATAAAGAGGCTACGGCAAATAGTCTTTCATCTGTTTTAAAATGTGATATAAATCTTATTTTGAAGCATTTATCGAAAAATGTTTCTGTCGAAATAATAAAGCCTGAAGGTCGTCATATTTCCGTTGAGGACGCAAGTCAAATTGCAAGACTTAACCTAGATGGTATTTATCTTGCAACTGATGCTACAAGATATTATCCTTATGATGATTTATTAGGTCAAACCTTGGGATTTACCAATATTGATAATGAGGGCTTAACCGGACTTGAGTATATTTATAACGATTATTTAAAGGAAAATGATGGAGCCCTTAAAATTTATACTGATGCTAAGGGCAACAAAATGGATAATATGGTGTCCTATTATAGTGGTTCAACACCAGGTTTTGATATATATCTTTCGATTGATTTAGATGTTTGTAGAATATTAGATAATATTGTGAAGAATGCGGCCTTAAAATATAATCCTAAAACAATTATTTGTGGTGTTTCAAATGTTAAAACAGGTCAAATAGTAGGAATTAGTCAATATCCTTTTTATAATATTGAAAATTATAAGGAATATGATCAGGAAATATATAACCGTAATTTTTTAGTATGGAAAAGCTTTGAACCTGGTTCAACCTTCAAAATTGTAACCTATAGTGCCGGACTTGAGGAAAATAAGTTTAATTTAAATGAACATATTAATTGTACAGGTGGAAGGACAATTGGTGGAAGTACAATGCATTGTTGGAAACGAAAAGGTCATGGTAGCTTATCGATGCTTGAGGTAATTGAAAATTCCTGTAATTGTGGCTTTATGGATATAGGCTCAAGATTAGGTATTTCAACATTTATGAGTTATGTTAAAAACTATGGCTTCGGCCAAAAAACAGGAATCGATCTTCTTGGTGAAGCAACCGGTATTTTATTTAATCAAAATACGATGGGACCAGTTGATTTAGCTTGTGCATCATTTGGTCAGGGTAATAGTACAACACCGATTCAATTAATGATGGCAATGTCTGCCTGTGTAAATGGTGGAAACTTATTAACTCCTTATTTACTTAATAAAGTTACAGATGCATCAAATTCTTTAATATATGAAGGAAGTACTAAAATTAAAAGGCAAGTTATATCTAAAAAAACATCTGATATTATGAGGTATAGTCTTGAATCAGTTGTAGCAGCGGGAACCTCACGAGGTGCTTATACAAATGGATATAGAGTTGGTGCTAAAACTGGAACTTCACAGCTAAAGGGCGAAAATGGTGGCTATTCGCATTCGAATTTTATTTTATCTGTTTTGTCTGCTGCACCAATGAATGATCCGAAATATTGTGTTTATTTTGCAATTGAAGAGCCTCAAAATACAGTTCAATATGCAGGTGTTGTTGTAGCTCCAATTATTTGTGAAATTTATGAACAAATACTTCCTGTTTTATCAGTGAAACAAGATTATGAAAATGCTATGGCTAAAGAATATCGTTATTATATTGATGAAAAGTATTATACAGTTGAGGATTATATCGGCTTAATGAAGGAAGCTATTCCTAAAAATTACTATTATAAACTATTAATAATAGGTGAAGGAAATAAGGTTATTGACCAAGCACCATCTGCAGGTACATTAGTAAAAGAGGGTGGTACGGTCATAATTTATTTAGGTAATTAAATTTATAAAAAAGTTTTTTAATTATCAACAAAAATCGATTAATTTCGACGCTAAGTTAATGTATAATGCTAACGAATTAGGATATTTAGGAGTTTTTTGCTTTTTAACTCCTGTCTTACCTCAATCCTAATTCATAATGAACTCAAATTAGTATATCTATTAAGTTAGATATACTTTTTATATTTTTTGAGCTATAATATAGATGGTGATTAAAATAGACGTTCTTATAAGAAATTTAAAAGTGAGATGCCAACAAAATCTCAAATTGGAGAAATTGTAAAAGTAGGTCTTGTTGCACCATCAGGTAGAAATGTGCAAAATGGTATCATTGTTGTAATCGAAAATAAGAAGACTAGAGATGAACTTTCAAGGCTTAATGCTAATATTGCTGGCTTCAAGGATGACTTTGATCCATTTTATAATGCACCAGTTGTATTATTAGTTCTAATGAAAAAATGTCCTAATGGTATTTATGATGGCTCATGTATGATGGAAAATATTTTGATTGAGACTCAAAATCAAGGACTTGGAGCATGCTGGATTCATTGTGCTAAAAGAAGAAATAATATCCGAAGAAGGAAAAGAAATTTTAAAGGATTTAAAACTTAATCTGAATGAATATGAAGGTATTGCTCATGCTGTTATTGGCTATAAAGATCAAAAACCAATTTCTAAGGTAATTAAGGAAAATCGAGCAATTTATTTAATTTAATAATAAAAATAACTTAAACTTCCACAAAATATGTGGAAATTTTTTTGTTGACTTTAAAAATAGATACTAGTATAATAATATAGTTCGAATTAGGACTGAGGTATTATATGGATTATAAAAATGAATTGAGAGAATTATTTAATATTTTTAATGAAACAAATAAAGCCTATAATGAACTTGAAAGTAAAGTTGGCTTAAGTTATAATCAAATGGTTATTTTATATTATCTTCAAAGTCATTATAATGTTACACAAAAAAATATTGTAAATGATATGCTTATTCCTAAACAAACAATTAATACAATTTTAAATAATTGGATTAATGCGGGTTATATTTCCTTTGAAAATAAATTGACTAAAAAGAATAAGATTATATTATTAACAGAGTTTGGTAAAAAGGAGCTAGAACCTAAAATAACTTTTGTTATGGATAAGGAAGCTATTATACTAGAAAGACTAGGAGATGTGACTAAATCTTTAGTTTTATCAAATTTAAATTATTTAAAAATTATGAAGGAGGTAATAAAAAATGAAGAATAATATGGATAAATGTTTTACATTTAAGCAAATTCTTAAATTTGCATTACCGAGCATCATTATGATGATGTTTTTTTCTCTTTATACAATTGTCGATGGTATTTTTATTTCTAATTATGTTGGTACAACGGCCTTAGGCGCTTTAAATATTATTTATCCTTATCAATGCTTAGCTATTGGCACGTCTGTTATGATTGCATCGGGAGGAAGTGCAATTGTAGGAAGAACATTAGGAGAGCAGAAACAAGAAGATGCACGTAAATTTTTTACAATGTTTGTTATGGTTGAAATTATTTGTGCAATTACTTTCTTAATTTTAGGCTTATCATTTCAAGGGCCTATTTTAAAACTGCTTGGTGCTAGTGATGAACAAATGCCTTATGCTATTAAATATTACCTCATTTATACTTGCTTTTTACCGTTTTCTTTCTTACAAAATGCCTTTCAGACACTTTTTGTGACTGCAGATAAGCCTCATTTAGGCTTAGGATTAGTTATTTGTGCAGGTATTATGAATGTTTTTTTGGATTATTTCTTTTTAGATATTTGTTCTATGTCAATTGAAGGTGCGGCTTTAGGTACGGTACTTGCGTGCTTGATTCCATCAGTTACAGGTCTATTATATTTTAGTTTTAATCGTAAGGAAACATTATATTTTGTTAGGTTTAAGTTTGATTTTATGAAAATTAAAGAGGCATTTACTAATGGTTCATCTGAGATGGTTACAAATTTGGCTAATGCTATATCAACCTTCCTTTTTAATTATCAATGTCAAAAATTTTATGGAGATGACGGAGTTGCATCAATAACAATTATTCTATATTTTCAATTTCTATTTACGGCTATTTTATTCGGTTATTCGATGGGAATTGCACCCGTATTTTCATATAAGTATGGTAAAAATGATAAGAAGGAACTTAAATCAATTTTAAGGAGAAGTTTAGCTATTATTGGCACAATTAGTGTTTTAGCTTATGGCTTATCATTCGTTTTAATCAATCCAGTTGCACATTTATTTTCGGGTGGATCAAAGAATGTATTTGATATAACGGTTAATAATTTTGCTTTATATAATTCTGCTTTTATTTTGTTTGGTATTTCTATTTTTGCCTCAAGCTATTTTACTGCTTTAGGTAATGGCTTAGTATCGGCAGTAATTTCATTTTCAAGAACGATTTTATTTTTAACTATTGCTTTAATTGTTTTACCAATTATATTTAAAGAAAATGGTATTTGGATTTCGGTTCCTGTTGCGGAAGCCATTGGTGTTTTTGTTTCTATCTTTTGTCTTATAAAATACCGAAAAAAATATTTATACGATAGTTGTAATCAAAAAGAAGATGTGCTAGGATAATTTTGATCTTAATAACCAGGAAATGATGTTCTTCCTTGTTTTATAACAAAATCGCAATTATGCTGATGACGTCTATAGTTTTTTACTATGGAGTTATCAGCTTTTTTATTAGAAAGGAATTGATTAGTTATGTTTTAAAGTTTATTTTTAGTTTTTTTGTAGGAGTAATTGGTGGAATTTTATTTGAAAAAATTAAAATACCTAAAATTATCTTTTATTTAATTATAGGGATTTTATTTTGAGGAGGATGTCTTAATTTAATTTATCCTAGTCTTGATGTTATTTCTGATTATCTAAGACAAATTGCTTTAATAATTATTTTGACAAGGTCAGGATTAGCTCTTGATTTTAAATCTTTAATTAAAATTGGAAGACCTGCTATTTTAATGTGTTTTTTACCTGCTAGCTTTGAAATTATAGGAATTATTATTTTTGGACCATTATTACTTAATATATCTTACCTAGAGGCTACATTACTTGGTTGTGTCTTAGGTGCAGTTTCACCGGCTATTGTAGCTCCAAGAATGCTTACAATGATTGAAAATAAAGAAGGAGGCGATATCCCTAAGGTTATTATGGCAGGGGCTTCTTGTGATGATATTTATGTTATTGTCCTATTTTATGCTTGCCTAAATGCCTTAAAAACAAGTAGCTTTAATTTTTTATCTATTTTAAAGATACCATCAAATATTATCTTAGGAGTGTTACTTGGCTTATTAATAGGAATTGGATTAATTAATTTATATAAATGCTTCAAGTTGAATTCAACAATTAAGGTTATTATAATGCTTGGTGTTTCATTTTTAATGGTATGGCTTGAAAACTATGAGAAGACTTGTGTTAGCATTTCAGCCTTACTTGGTATTATTGTTATGTCTATAATATTATCTTCAAAAAATTCAGATTTAAATGATGTAAAACAATCATATAATCATTTATGGAACGCCTTTGAAATTTTACTCTTTGTGCTTGTTGGTACAAGAGTAAAGCTTAATTTAGTTTTTTCATTTGAAGGATTAAAAATTTTTATCTTGATTTTAATCGGGCCTTCATTTAGAACTATTGATGTTATATTAAGTGTTATGAAAAATAAGTATAATCTAAAAGAAATAATCTTTTTTGTTGTATCATATCTTCCTAAGGCTTACTGTTCAAGCATCAATTGGGGCGATTGCTTTAAGTGAGGGCTTAGCATGTGGTGAAATTGTTTTAACGGCCAGTGTTATTGCAATCATATTTACATCTCCCGTTGGTGCAATTTTAATTGATTGGCTTAAGTCTAAAATATTTTTACAAAATAAAAAAAATGTATAGAAATTATATAGTAGATATAGTATAATCTTTGCTAGACACTTTGTAAAATGTAGTGAATAATTGGAGGGTTATATATGTCTGAAAAATATGTGTATCACTTTGAGGAAGCTTATGGACTTGGTAAGGAGCTTCTTGGTGGTAAAGGTGCTGGTCTTGCGGAAATGACACACATTGGTGTTTCGATTCCTCAAGGCTTTACAATTACAACGGAGGCTTGTACTTTATATTATGAAAACGAAAAAAAGCTTCCTTCTTTTTTAATTGAAGATATTAAAAAAGGTATTAAAGAGGTTGAAAGAAAAACTAAAAAGCATTTTGGTGGTAATCGAAATCCTCTTTTAGTTTCAGTAAGATCAGGGGCTCGTGTATCAATGCCTGGTATGATGGATACTATTTTAAATTTAGGCCTTAATGATATGACAGTAGAGGCTCTTGCAAGAGAAACTAATAATGAAAGATTTGCTTATGATTCATATCGTCGCTTTATTTTAATGTTTACAAATATTGCTAAGGGACATCCAAGAACTGAAATGGATATGATGCTTGAGCGTTTAAAACAAGAAAAGGGTTATAAGCTTGATACAGAGGTTAAGTCATCTGAACTAAAGGAGCTTGTAGAGAAATATAAGGATTATTATAAGTCTGTTTTTAATGAGGAATTTCCAACTGATCCTTATGTTCAATTAATTGAAGCAGTAGAGGCTGTTTTTAGATCTTGGGATAATCCACGTGCTAATGTTTACCGTATGATGAATAATATTCCTTATTCATGGGGAACAGCTGTAAATGTTCAGTCAATGGCTTTTGGTAATAAAGGTGAAACATCAGGAACAGGGGTAGCATTTTCAAGAAACCCAGCAACAGGTGAAAAAAAGGTATCAGCTGAGTACCTACCAAATGCTCAAGGTGAGGATGTTGTAGCAGGTATTAGAACTCCTCTTCACATTGATGAACTTAAAAAAAGAATGCCAGAGGTATATGAGGAATTTATGGCTACAATTAAGCGTATGGAAGCTCATTACAAAGATATGCAAGATATGGAGTTTACGGTTGAAGATGGTCATTTATATTTTCTTCAAACAAGAAATGGTAAGCGTACACCTAATGCTGCTTTAAAAATGGCATGTGATATGGTTGATGAAGGCTTGATTACAACTGATGAGGCAGTTCTTAGAATTGATGCTAATAGCTTTGATAAGCTTTTACTTCCTAACTTTAAAAAAGAAAGCTTAGATGAAAAAACACCAATTGCGATAGGACTTCCAGCAGGACCAGGTGCTGGTACAGGCTATTTAGCCTTTTCAGCAGAAGAGGCTGAGCGTCGTCATAAGCAAGTGAAGAAGGTTATTTTAGTTCGCGCGGAAACATCTCCTGAAGATATTGTAGGCATGATTTCAGCTGAGGCAGTTTTAACAATGCGTGGTGGAATGACATCTCATGCAGCAGTAGTTGCTCGTGGTATGGGTAAATGTTGTGTTTGTGGATGCGCTGAGGCTTTAATTGATGAGGTAGCAAGAACTGTTACAATTAATAATAAAATATATACTGATAAGGATATTTTTTCTATTGATGGTTCAACAGGTAACGTATATCTTGGAGAAATTGAAATGGAAAGCCCAGATCTTACTACAGGCTATTTTGGTAGATTAATGAAATGGGTTGATGAAAAAAGAAGATTAAAGGTAAGAACTAATGCGGATAATGCTCGTGATGCTAAACAAGCTCTTTTATTTGGTGCTGAGGGAATCGGTCTATGTCGTACAGAGCATATGTTCTTTGAACGTGATCGTATTTTTTCTATGCGCAAGATGATTCTTGCTAGTACACATGAAGAAAGAGTGGAAGCTTTGAATGAGCTTTTACCAATTCAGCAGTCTGATTTTGAAGAATTATATACAATTATGGATGGTAAAAATGTAAACGTACGTTTATTAGATCCACCTCTTCATGAATTTCTTCCTAACGATGAAGCTTTAATTGAGGAATTAGCCTCATCAACACATCATACCGATTTGGAAATTAAGGATAAAATAAAGGAATTGCATGAATCTAATCCAATGATGGGACATCGTGGTTGTCGTTTAGCTGTTACCTATCCAGAAATTTGTGTAATGCAAACAAGTGCTATAATTAATGCGGCAATAAATGTTTCTAAAAGAACAAATAAATTAGTTAATCCAGAAATAATGGTACCACTTGTACTTGATAAGGAAGAACTAAAATTTGTTAAAAATATCATTACCACAACTGCTAACAAATTAATTTTAGCATCTGGTTTACCAATGAAATATCATGTTGGAACAATGATAGAAGTTCCTCGTGCAGCTCTTTTAGCTGATGAAATTGCTTCTTATGCTGAATTTTTCTCATTTGGTACAAATGATTTAACGCAAATGACAATGGGATTTTCACGTGATGATTCTGATAAATTCCTACCAGCATATTATGAAAATAAGATTTTAGAAGAAAATCCATTTAAAACACTTGATCAAAAAGGAGTAGGAAAGCTTATTTCAAATGCTGTAAAGCTTGGAAGAATGACAAATAAGGATCTTCACATTGGCGTTTGTGGTGAAACAGGTGGAGACCCTAAATCAATTGAATTCTATCATAAGGCTGGTCTTGATTATATTTCTTGTTCTCCATTTAGAGTACCAGTTGCTCGCCTTGCGGCAGCTCAAGCAGCTATTAAAAATAAATAATATAATTATAAAAGGTGTGTCATTTATGATGCATCTTTTTTATATAAATTTTATTGTTATAATATTATTGTGTAATTTAGTGCTATTTTGTTAAAAATATTCGTGTATTTTAGTGTGAAAAATGTAATATAATTCACGCGTTTTTACAAGAATGTTTTATTATTAGAATTACTTATTATGATATTTTATTGCTCAAAAGAAATATTTAAATTTCATAATCATAATGAATTAATGTATTTTGTAAATGAAAATGTTCATAAAAAATACTGTTATTGTCTTTACTGAATATAAATCATATAATTCATTGATAAATAGTTACCTGTTAGTATTGAATCTCTAAAATAATTGAAAGGATATCAATGATTTAATTGAAATGAAAAAAAATTATTTTTGTTGCGTTAATGCTTTGCTCAATTGGCATAACTATTTTTGATTTTATTAATAGACCTTATATTAATTGGTTTATTCTTTTGTACCACTTTATGCTGTATTTTGTATTTGACTAAAAAAATTCAGAATTTTTTGTTATATTTCTTTTTTTCTTTTATATTTTATGGTAAAATTAAAATATTAAAAAGAAAAGGATGCGGAATTATGAGTAATATTTATGTTGATAATTATAAATCAGTTTTAAGCTTAGAAGAAACAGAAATTGCAATTAAGCTTGTAAAGGATACATTTGAGCGTAAGTTAAGTGAAAAACTAGGCTTAACAAGAGTGTCAGCGCCGCTTTTTGTTGAACCAAAAACAGGCTTAAATGATAACCTTAATGGGTATGAAAGAGCAGTATCATTCAAGGTAAATCAAACAGGTGATGAATTAGAAATTGTTCAGTCTTTAGCAAAGTGGAAGCGTAATGCCTTGAAAAAATATGGATTTAGGGGAATTTATACGGATATGAATGCGATAAGGCCCTTTGAGGAGCTTGATAATATTCATTCACTTTATGTTGATCAATGGGATTGGGAAATGGTTATTTCTGTTCTTGATAGAAATAAGGATTTTCTTAAAGATGTAGTAAGAAGAATTTATAAGGCATTACTTGAAACATCTGAGGTTATTGAAAAGAAGTACCCAAAAATTGTTCATTATCTACCATATGATATAAAATTCATAAGTAGTAAAGAGCTTTTGGAAAAATATCCTAATTTAAATAGTAAAGAGCGTGAAAATAAAATTGCAAAGGAATATGGAGCTGTTTTTATAATGGATATTGGTGATAATCTTAAAAATGGAAAGCCTCATGATTTAAGAGCAGCAGATTATGATGATTGGCATTTAAATGGTGACTTAGTTCTTTGGTATGAGCCATTAAAAATTGCTTATGAAATATCTTCAATGGGAATAAGAGTTGATAAGAAATCTCTTATTTATCAGCTTAAAGTTAAGAATGAAGAATATAAGCTTAAGTATAAATATCATCAAGATATTATAAATGATAAATTACCTCTTACAATTGGTGGTGGAATTGGTCAATCAAGAATGTGCCTTTTTATGCTTAATAAGGTTCATATTGGTGAGGTTCAAGCTTCCTTTTGGTCTTTAAAGGATATAGAAGAGTTTGCTAAACTTAATATAAAACTATTATAAAATTAAGAAGATATAGTTTTAGTTATAGTTGTCTTTCTTCTCAGGATTTTAAAAAAATTCTAACCAATAAAAAAATATTTATTAAAATTGAGCATTAATTTAGTAATTAATATAATTTTGATTTCTTAGGTATAAATATAAATGTGTGCGTATAAGGCTTTAGTGCTATGTAAATGGCGTTCCTACTATACGGTAAACAATTAATAAGTATAATATTTTATTTAGCATATTGCATTAAAAAAATTAATATGCTAAAATAAATGCACTAAGGGAGTAGATGGCCCTAATCGGAGTAATATTCGTCAGCTCGATTTGAAAATCCGGATATTACCTAAGCATCAAGACTTAGTATGGTTTTACTATGCTTGTCTTGGATATAATTTTAATATGACAGGCATAGTTGCCTGTTTTTTTATGCTTAGGAGGAATTAATATGACATGCTACGAAACTAAACAAATTGATGAAACATTAGACGAACTTAAAACCTCAAAAAATGGTTTGTCAGAAGCTGAAGCTTTAAAAAGACTTGAGGCTGATGGTAAAAATGAATTAAAAGAAAAAAAGAAGAAATCTTGGATTAAAATATTTTTAGGCGAGTTAAATGACCCAATGATTTTTGTTCTTTTTGCAGCTATTGCGGTTACTATTGGTGTTTCAATTTACGACACAATTAAGGTGATAAAAGAAGGAGGTGTATTTTCTTTTATCAGTACAGGTGATTGGCCTGATGTTATTATTATTTTAGCTGTTATTTTAATTAATGCTTTAATTGGTACAATTCAAGAAATTAAAGCTCAAAATTCACTCGAAGCCTTAAAGAAGATGTCTTCACCCGAAACAAATGTAATAAGAGATTCTAAAAAACAAAGAATTAAATCTCAAGATTTAGTTAAAGGTGATATTGTTATTCTTGAAGAAGGAGATACCATTGGGGCTGATTTAAGATTAATTGAAAGTCATAATTTGAAAATAATTGAATCATCACTTACTGGTGAATCTGTTCCGACGGAGAAAAATGCGAGCTTAGTATTTTCTAATCCTGTTGGTATTGGAGACCGCCTAAATTTAGCTTATATGTCAACGACCGTTTCTTATGGAAGAGGACTTGGTGTTGTCGTAAATACAGGAATGGAAACGGAAATTGGAAAAATAGCTACCTCAATTGATATGGAAGAAGAAAATGAAACCCCTCTTCAAAAGGTTTTAGCTAAATTGTCAAAATATTTAGGCTTGTTAACATTATTAATTGTAATTCTTGTTTTAGTGGTTGATTTTATTTGGATTTTTATTGATGGTAAGAATTTAGAAATTGAAGCTTATATTGAAGCTATTTTATCATCAATATCGCTTGCTGTTGCGGCAATACCTGAGGGACTTGCAGCGGTTGTAACAATTGTTCTTGCAATTGGTGTTCAAAGAATGGCTAAAGCAAATACGATTGTTCGCAAGCTTCATTCTGTTGAAACATTAGGCGCAGTAAGTGTAATTTGTTCCGATAAAACAGGAACTTTGACACAAAACAAAATGACAGTTACAGAAGCATATACGATTGATAAATACTATACTGATTCTAATTTTAATAAAAATGATGCAAGCGACTCCTTAAAGCTTTTAGCTAAGGGAATGAGTTTATGTTCAAATGCATCTGTTGATGATGGCATATATGGTGATCCTACAGAAATTGCTCTTGTAGTTCTTGCAAATAGCTTGGGTATGCCTAAAAAAATAATTGAGGCTGAAGAAGAAAGAATATCTGAATATCCTTTTGATAGTAATCGTAAAATGATGTCTACAATTCATAAGACAAATAATGGCTATATAACCTATACGAAAGGTGCAATCGATAGTATTTTAAAAGGAACTTCCTATATTTATGATAATGGCAAGATAAGAAAGATTACTAATGAAGATTTAATGAAAATAGATGAAGCTAATAAGCTATTTTCAAGTAAAGCTTTAAGAGTATTAGCACTTGCATATTATAATGGTAATTCTAAAGAAGAGAAGGACTTAATTTTTGTTGGCTTAGTTGCTATGATTGACCCTCCAAGAAAGGAAGCAATACCTGCTGTTTTAAAGCTTCACGAGGCCGGAATTACAACTATAATGATTACAGGAGATCATAAGGATACAGCTTATGCAGTTGCAAGTCAACTTGGAATATGTACTAATATTGATGATTGTATGACTGGACAAGAAATAGATCTTTTAAGTGATGAGGAATTAAGAAATACTGTAAAACGAGTACGTGTATTTGCTAGAGTTTCTCCTGAAAATAAAGTGCAAATAGTTAAAGCTTTAAAAGCTAATGGTAATATTGTGGCGATGACAGGTGATGGTGTAAATGACGCACCATCATTAAAGGCGGCGGATATTGGTATTGCTATGGGTATTACAGGAACTGATGTAGCTAAGAGTGCAGCAGATATGGTTTTAGCTGATGATAACTTTGCATCAATAGAGAGAGCGGTTGAAGAGGGAAGAGGAATTTATGCTAATATTAAAAAAACGGTTTATTTTCTTCTTGGAAGTAATATCGCTGAGGTTTTAGCAATGTTTTTCTTAATTATTTTAGGGCTACCAGCCCCATTAATTGCCATTCATCTTTTATGGGTAAATCTTATTACTGATTCACTTCCAGCAATTGCTCTTGGTATGCAACCAAAGGATAAATCAATCATGAAGGATCATCCTAGAAATCCAAATGAAGGAGTATTTGCGGGTAATGGGTTAAAACTAACCTTAGGCTATGGTATTATTATTACTATTTGTGTTGTAATTTCATATTTTTCATGTGGTTTTTTAAATCATGCATATACAATTTCAAGTATTAAAGCATTGTATACAAGTAATCCTTTAATCTTACATCAAGCACAAACAATGGCTTTTACAACTTTAGCTTTTGCTGAACTTTTCCATATGATAGGAATGAGTAATATTAAGGAAAGCTTTATTCATATTTTTAAAGATAAGAATCATATGCTTTATATTGCTTTTATAGCTGGTATATTACTTCAATTTCTTGTAATTGAGGTGCCAGGAATTTCTGATGTTTTTTCAACTCATAATTTAACTCCTATTTGCTGGCTTATAACAGCAGCAATGTCCATATTACCACTAGTTGTTCATGAACTTGTTGTTTTAATTAATTATATTAAAAGGAAAGAATTGAAATAATAGCTAATTAACTTTATAATAAAAACTAGGTTGGTGATATTATGCTTGTTAATTTGATGGACTTGATTAATTTTTCAGATGATGAAAGATTAAGTCAGAAATATGTAAAATATTACTTAAATTTTAAAGTCTCTAAGCAATATCGCCATGAAGAGATAATCACAATAAAAAAAATGGTTGAGCTGCTAGACCTTGATTATGAGTATTTAGGAGGCTTTACCTATAGTTTTATATTGCCCCATTTAAATAAAGAATTAGACCTGATAAAGGTTACTAAAAATTCAGTTATAAATATTGAACTTAAAAGTGCTAAGGTATCTGATGGTAGAATATTAAAGCAATTAAATCAAAATAAGTATTATCTTCATTTAATCCATAAGCCGTTATATCAATATACCTATGTAATGAGTGAAAATACATTTTATAAAATAGATAATGATTCCCTAGTTATGGCGAAGCCAGAAGAGGTAAGAAAACTCCTTTTAAATCATAAAAAAGCTATTCCTATTGACTTAGTTGATATTTTTAAACCTGAAAATATTTTTGCATCTCCTTTTTATATGACATCTAGATTTATTCAAAATGATTATCTTTTGACTGATTCAGAACAACTTGTTGAAAGACAAATAATAAAATTTCTTGAAAATGATGAAGATGTTATTGTAGAAGGACCAACGGGCTCAGGTAAAACGATGGTTTTATATGATGTAGCAAGGAAACTTGAAAAGGGAATCATTATAAGTCCGTATCAAGTTGAATCATTCCAAAAGCTAAATGAAGCTTTTCCTTTGTTTAAAACGATTAGTATTGAAGAATTTAGAAATTTTGATGATATTAAATATTATTTTATTGATGAGGTAAGTAAAATAGAAACTCAAAAAATAAATGATATTATTTTAGAAGGAAAAAGAAAAAATATAAGGATTGTTTTGTTTTTAGATTTAAAGGAAAATGATGAAATTATGTCATCATTATTAGGATTAACTAATAATATTTTAAGGCTTACAAGTCCGATTCGTACCTCAAGAGAAGCTTTAGATTTTATTGATTCATTGTTTTATCATAAAAAGTTATTTAATAATCCTAAATATAAGGTTATTTATTCTAGTGAATGTTATTTAGCCTCTAAAATAAATGATTATGTAAAAAAAGGCTATACTTATATTTCTTATGAAGATAATGAAAAAATATCAGACTATTCTTATAAACTTTATACGAAAAGAGCATATCCTTATGAATTTCAAAAAATAGTAATGTGTATTGATGATAAGTTTTATTTAGATGAGAAAAAGCATTTAAAATCAATACAAAATGATGATGGAATTTACTATACAAGGCTTTTGTATCAAGGACTTACAAGAGCAAGAGAAGAAATTGTTGTAATTATAACTAATAAAAAGCTTTTAGCTGAATTGATAGATATTTTATAAAACGTTTTCACAAAAAAAAACACTTACAAGAATTTTTTTTCTTTGTTAAAATAAAGTTGTTAAATAAGATATTAATAGGCACTAAATGTCTAAGCTCGAATGCCCGACCGAGCTTACATTTAGGCCTTTTTTTATGGAGGTTTTTATGGAAAATGATTATTTAATAACTGAAAAAGAAGGAAAATTATTACTGAAATTTTCAATACCATGTATTTTATCCTTATTAATTAGTGCTCTTTATAATATTGTTGATCAAATATTTATTGGTAATTCCTCAGTTGGAGCTATTGGAAATACTGCAACTACTATTATCTTCCCACTTACGGTAATTGCACTTGCTTTTGCTTTAATGCTAGGAGATGGTGGTGCAGCTTATATGTCACTTTGTATGGGAAAGGGTGATGGAAAGAAGATTAATAAATTGGTTGGTAGTCTTATAACAATAAGTATTTTAATTAGTGCTATCTTTTTATTAATTGGATTTTCTTTTCTTGACAATATTGCTTCATTTTTTGGTGCCAAAACAGAAGAATCTTTAAAATATGCTCATGAATACGGTTTTATAATTTTAATAGGAATTCCCTTTTATATAATTATGAATATGTTAAATTCAATTATTAGAGCTGATGGTTCACCTAAGGTTGCGATGATTTCAATGGTTATAGGTGCAATTATTAATATAATATTAGATGCTTGGTTTATTTTAGGTCTTGATTTAGGTCTTACAGGAGCTGCTCTTGCAACAATTATTGGACAAATAGTATCATTTATTATAAGTGTTATTTATTTGTTTAGAGCTAAAAATTTTAAACTTGAAATTACTTCCTTTAAGCCTGACCTTAAGCTTTTATTAGAAGATATAAAAATGGGTGCCTCATCCTTTTTAACGCAAATATCAATTGTAATTATTACAGTTGTTTCTATGAATATGCTTGCTAAATATGGTGCTTCAAGTAAATATGGAATTAATGATCCTCAAGCCATTATTGGTGTTGTAATGAAGCTTTTTACAATTGTTGTAAATATATCGGTAGGTATAAGTGCAGGAGCCCAGCCGATAATTGGTTATAATTATGGTGCGGGAAAGAATAAGCGTGTGAAAAAATTGTTTTTTATGATAATAGGTTTAAATATAATTTTAGGTTTAATTGCGACTATTTTATTTGAAACTATACCAGGTCCTATTTTAAGTATTTTTGGTACTAATAGTCTAACCAGAATTATACAAGGAATTTGGAATTATGACAATGCGCATTTATCTATTGCTTATTGCTTTTACTATTATCCAAAAATCAGTATCAATCTTTTTACAAGCTATGGGCTCTCCCATTGAAGCGGCAATTTTATCTTTAGCAAGAGATGTAGTTGGTATGGTTATTTTTACAGTTGTATTACCAATGTTTTGGGGTATTGAAGGAATTTTATGGTCTGCACCATTTACAGATGTAATAGGTATAATTTTAGCAATTATTTTTTCAATAAAAATGCTAAAAAAACTTAATAATTAAAATGTAGGATGTATCTTTTGGAGATACATTTTATTATTTTTAAGATAAAATGTAATCTAAAATTGGCTTTTTAAGAAAAAGTATGATAAAATTGTAATGATAATTAAAATAGGATGTGAATTTTCATGAATGATTTTTTGTTTCAATGTGTGAGTAAAAAAACAATGAATGTTGCCATTTCACAAAATGAAGAATTTAATAATCGACTAAAAAAACATCTCCTTGATATGAATGATATAGAAATTGAATATCGTGATAATGCTCCTATTTTTAGCTTAACACCATTTGTTCAAGTAAATATTCATCAAAATTGTGATTCATATTATGTGGTTGTTATCCCTGATTTTCAATTTAATCAATTTGAACGTTTTGTTCCAACATTAAAAGGTATTTTCTTTGATTATAACGAAGAAACGGGATACATTGTGTTTTATAATTCTAAAAATAATGAAATTTTATTAAATGAACCACTAAAGAATGTTTTATCACTTGATAAAAATATTTTGAAAATAAAGAAAAAAGATTTTTCAAACTTCGTATTAATAATGCAAAGTGCGCTTCAAGGAAAGAAAAAAAGGCTAGATATTTCCTTTAAATCATCAATTGAAAAAAAAGATGTTACTTATATTTTAGAATCATCATATAAAAATCAAAGTCATACTTTAGGATATTTTAGAAATATTGATTCATATGCCAAAGAAATTGAAAAGCTTACAAATATTGCAAATAAGGATGCTTTGACAGGTGTCTATGCAAAGCAAATAATTAAAAATAGAATTAAAGAGCTTTTAGAAGCCGCAAGCCTTAATGATAAATACATTATTGGTATTATAGATATTGATTATTTTAAAAACATTAATGATACTTATGGTCATTTATTTGGTGATGAGATATTAATCGCTTTTACTAAAAACTTGTCTAAGGCAATTGGAAAGGCTGGTATGGTTGGTCGAATTGGTGGGGATGAATTTTTATTCGTATATCCTGTAAAATCGACTGTTGAAGAGGATATTAAACCAATATGTCGTAAAATTAAACATATAATAAGACAAATCACTTTTCAAGACAAATCACAATTCACATTAACATCAACAATGGGTATTTCTTGTTATCCTAAGGATGGACTTAATTATGATGATTTATTTGTTACTGCAGATAAGGCACTATATCGTGGAAAGTTAAAGGGCCGCGATTGTTATATTATTTATAATGAGGCTAATCATAGTTCAATAAAAAAAGATAATTATTTGACCTTTGCAGGGCTTCCTGAAAGAAAGAATTCTGATTCGAGTCTTGTTTCGGAATGCTTAGATGGTCTTTTAAATACAAATGATTTAGAAGAAGAAATTAATAATGTTATTAAAAAGACAGTTAATCATTTTAGAATAGATAGAATTACTATTTCAGACTCTAATTTAAATATTTTATTTCAATATAGTAGAGATAATCAGCTTCTTGACCATGGCTATGAATTATTTAATGATGAGTCATATAGAGCGTTATTTAAAACTGATAATATGCTCCAAATAACAGATATCGTCCAGCTAAGGACGAATAATCCACAGGTTACGGAGTATTATACAAATAAACATATTAAATCTTTAGTTCAAATTATTCTATACAATAATGGAATTATTTCTGGATATATTTCTTTTGATATGTATCTTGAACGTAGAGTATGGATGCCAGAAGAGTTAATGTATTTTAATATTATTTCAAAAATAATTTCGGGATTCTTTTATAAATTTCAAATTGAAAGAAAGCTTAAGGATGTTTCAAATGATGATGCACTTACCTGTTTATTGTCGCCTGTTCATTTTAAACAGCTTGTTCTAGAAAAAATAAAGGAAGATTTGACGGGCGCTTTAATAGCTTTTGATATTGTTAAATTTAGACTTATAAATGAATATAAAGGCTATGATTTTGGCTCTTCAATTTTAAAAGAAATAGCCAAGAAAATAACAAGTGTTAGTAAGTCGGATTATGTATGCCGTTTACATGATGATGTCTTTGTTTTGTATTCAAAATTTATTAATAAGGATACTATGCATAAAAAGTTTGAACTTGTAAAGCATATTGTTGATAGTGTTGGTACTCATTATAATATAACAATAGGCCTTGCACAAGGTGCTGTCATTTTTAATGTAAACGATGGTCTTGATTATCAAGCATTGATTGATAGGGCACTTGAGGCTAAGAAGTTTTCTAAGGATAATGGGATTACTCGTCTTATTATTTATGATGATAAAGTTCATGAGCAAACCATTATTAATCAAACTATCGAAGCTAAAATGGAAAATGCACTTAAAAATAAAGAGTTTGAGGTTTATTTACAACCTTGTTATGAGCTTAAGACAAATACAATTTCATCCTTTGAAGCTTTAGTTAGATGGAATACAAATGATGGTATTATGTCACCAGATCATTTTATTCCCTTATTTGAAAAGAATGGCTTTATTGTAAAAATGGATTTTTATGTATATGAGGTTGTTTGTCAAACCTTAGCTCGCTGGAAGAATGATGGACATCCTTTAAGAAGAATTTCGGTAAATGTTTCAAGATGCCATATTAATGATAAGGATTTTGTTATAAAACTTAATGCTTTATTAAATAAATATAATATTGATACAAAATATTTTGGAATAGAAATTACCGAATCATTATTTATGGAAAATGAAAACGATGTTATATCTTTGGTTGAAATATTATCTAAAGAAGGCTATCAAATTTATATGGATGATTTTGGAGTTGCCTATTCAACCTTAAATTTATTAAGTCGTGTTCATGTTGATGTCATAAAACTTGATCGTGGTTTTATAAGGAATGACTTTAGAAATAATAGAGAGACAATTGTAATTAGAAATATAATTCAAATGGCACGTGAGCTTGGTATTAATGTTTTATCTGAGGGGATTGAAACCCAAAAACAGGCCCTAGAGTTAAAGGACCTTAATTGTGATTATGCTCAAGGATTTTATTATCAAAAGCCTATGCCAATTAGTGAAATAGAAAAGCTATATTTGAAAAAATAGTTTGGAGATGTAATATTTATGAATATGGATTTTAAATCAAAACTTCCCATTCCTATGGAAGTAAAGAAGATGTATCCTGTTACAGAGGAAATGAAGCTTCAAAAAGAAAAAAATGATGAAGAAATAAGAAAGGTTTTTACTGGTGAAAGTGATAAGCTTATATTAATTATAGGACCTTGTTCAGCTGATCGTGAGGATGCGGTTTTAGATTATATGAAACGACTTCGCCTTCTTCAGGACGAGGTTAAGGATGAAATCTTAATTATTCCTCGTGTTTATACAAATAAACCAAGAACAACAGGAGCAGGCTATAAGGGCATGCTTCATCAGCCTGATCCTAATGGCAAGCCTGATATGCTTAAGGGTGTAGTAGCCATTCGTAAGCTTCATATGGATGTTTTAAAGGAGACAGGCTTTAGTGGAGCTGATGAAATGCTATATCCTGATAATCATAGATATTTATCAGATCTTTTATCATACGTTGCCGTTGGCGCAAGATCAGTTGAAAATCAGCAGCATCGTCTTACCGCATCAGGCATTGATTCACCTGTTGGAATGAAAAATCCTACAAGTGGTGATATTTCGGTAATGATTAATGCAATTAATGCGGCGCAGCATGGACATACATTTATCTATCGTGGCTGGGAGGTAGAGTCTAAGGGTAATCCTTTATGTCATGCCATTTTAAGAGGCTATGTTGATGATAGAGGCGTATCACATCCTAATTATCATTATGAGGATTTAGTTGCGTTAAACGAAGCTTATAAAAAGTCAGGTCTTCAAAATCCGGCTGTAATTGTTGATTGTAATCATTCAAATTCTGGTAAGCAATACCTAGAACAAATTAGAATTGCTAAAGAGGTTCTTCATTCAACAAGATATAATCCTGAACTTAGAAAGCTTGTTAAAGGTTTAATGATTGAATCATATCTTTTAGATGGAAATCAGCCTGTTGATGGAAAGGAATATGGTAAATCAATTACCGATCCATGCTTAGGCTTTGAAAAAACAAAAGAATTAGTGCTTGAACTTGCAAAAATGCGTAAGGGTGCATAAAAAATACTTGAAATATGAGCAGTTATGATGTATAATAATCATCGTAACTGATGTGGAGAAATACCCAAGCCCGGTTGAAGGGATCGGTCTTGAAAACCGACAGGGGATGAAAGTCCCGCGGGGGTTCGAATCCCTCTTTCTCCGCCATAAAAGAACTAGAATTGTGATACGAGAAATCTGTCACAATTTTTTCATTTTTTAGGGTAAAAACAGGTAAAATCACCAGAGTACAAGTCTCACCAATAAGAAATTTGCCTTATTTTTTAGCATCATTTTTAACAACATAAATCAAATCATCAATTTAGGGGGTTGCAATTCTAAAGGCTCAAAATGCTAGGGGTTGCATTTTTTATGCCAAAAACAGATGGGGTTGCATTTTTGAGACCGTTTTTGGCAGGGGGGTGCATTTTGAAAAAAGAATGTTAAAAATTGTGAATGTTTTTTTACGCTTATTTACTGTAATAATAAAATAAATATGATATAATATAATAAAGTAGTGTTTTTTGGTGATAAAATGAGAAAAATAAATTTTTTAAGTTCAGGATTAATAATTTCTTTATTCCTTTTTGGTTGCTCTCCTTCAAATAAAGTGAAGGAATATATGCTTAATGATTTTCAGTTTAGCGCAGCAAAAGATAATGCAAATGACATAATAAGATTAACAATGAATAAAGATAATACATATGAATTTTGCTATAAAAAGAAAACATCTAGTAATAATTTTGATATTAAAATAAATGATAAATGGGAACTTATTTGTGATTTTACTTACAAATGGACGTATAACAATACTTCTTATAAAGACTTAAAAATGACAGTTAAATCTGATGTTGGGATTTTTAAATTAAATAGTTGCTATAATAATGGGTTACAGAATTACCTTGCACTAGATGATAATTCTTATTACTTATGGGCAACTGGAGAAGGAGTAAATAAAGAATATTTATTTAGTTTAAGAAAAGATGGTTATAATGGACAATATAAAGAAGGACCTATAGAGTTTCGTGGTACTAGATTATATCCACGTGGTTATGCTATGGCTGAATGGGGAAAATAAATTTCTACATATAGAATATTTTTATCACCTTTTAATACTTATCAAAATAAGCTTTCATTTAAATACGAAAGAATTGAATATTCCAATGTTTTAGAGCCATCAATATTTTCTTTTTGAGCCACTCGTATTTTTTATTTGAGCCATTGAAAAATCGTATAAATATTTATGAAGTGAGCCACTAATATTTGTTATTTGAGCCACCTTCAATTAGAATTTAATTGAGAGATAACACACTCTCAATATTCTGTAGAAGGAGGCTTTTATTATGCCCAAAAAATTAAGTGTTAAAAAAATTATTGAACTTGATAATGCAGGTATGTCTGGAAGAGATATAGCTATTGCATTATCAATATCAAGAAATTCTGTTGCTGAAGTGTTAAATACAGCTAAAGTTCTAGGATTGTCTTGGAAAGAAATCGAAAGAAAGGAGGAAAATGAAATATATAGATTATTATTTCCTAATAAATTTAATTTAACTACTGAATATGGTCCTATTGATTATGACTATGTTCATAGTGAACTTAAAAGCGTTGGTGTCACTTTAAAAATGTTATGGAATGATTATTTAATCACATGTAAAAATAATGGTACTTTACCTTGTGGATATAACAAGTTTTGTGAAGGCTATAGAGAGTTTTGTATGAATAAAAATTTTACTTCTCATATTGAGCATAAGCCCGGAATCATTACTGAGGTTGATTGGTCTGGACCTACTATGAAAATAATCAATCCTGATACTGCAGAAATCTATAAAGCATATATTTTTGTTGGTACTTTACCTTATTCACAATATTCTTATGCTGAAGCCACTTTATCAATGGATGAAGAAAGTTGGCTTTTATGTCATGTTAATATGTTTAATTATTTTGGTGGGACTACTTCAAGACTTGTTTGTGATAACTTAAAAACAGGTGTAATTAAACATCCAAAAATAGGTGACATTATCCTAAATGAAGCTTATGAAGCTTTAGGTGAACATTATTCTATGGCAATTATGCCAACAGGAGTTAGAAAACCTAAAGAAAAGCCGTCTATGGAGGGTACAGTAGGTAAGCTTGCCACGGCAGTTATTGCGAAATTAAGACATAATGAGTATCATTCTTTATATCAGCTAAATAAAGATATTTTAAAGGCCGTTAATGAGTTTAATAGCGCTCCATTTCAAAAACGTGATGGTAGTCGTAAATCTATTTTTGAAAAATTAGAATTACCATCTTTAAAACCATTGCCTTCAAGACCTTTTGAAATCGCTAAATGGAGCTACACGCATAAGGTTGGATATAATAGCCATGTTGTATTTGAAAAGAATTTCTATTCTGCTCCATATCAATATATTGGTAAACTTTGTGATATAAAATATACAAAATCTACTATAGAAATCTATTTTAATAACGAAAGAATCGCTACTCATCCAAGATTTGCGAGTTTTATCAAGAATAAATATTCTACTATTGATGCACATATGCCTGAAAAATCTACAAATCCAAACTGGGATGTAGAAAGAATTCAAAATTGGGCTCAAAAAATTGGACCTAATACTTTAGAAGTTATAAATAGAATTATTAATAGTGTAAAAATAAAAGAACAGAGCTATAACTCTGCTCTAGCAGTATTGAAATTGAGTAAATTGTATACTAACGAACGTCTGGAAAATGCTTGTGAGTATGCACTTACACAGTTTTCAATTCCTCGCTATACTCATATTAATTCTATTTTTAAAATTAATCAATATGAAGAGAAAAACAAAAATGAAAATAACTCATCTAATACTTCTTCTGGATATGTTAGAGGATCTGAATATTATGGAGGTAAGAAATAATGAATACTGAAACGAAAAGAAAATTAAATGCCATGCTTATGCATGATTTTATTACTGCAATTGAAGCTCAAGAAGCTAATTCATCAATGTATTTACCAATGTCTTTTGATGATAGATTTAATGCTATCATAGATGATGTTTACCAACAAAGACATAACGAGAAAATTCAACGTAGAATAAAAATTGCTAAACTTAGATATCCTGAAGCTTCAATAGCCAATATTGATTTTAAATCTAGAACACTGAATGAAGGGTTCATTAAACAACTTGGTACAATGAGATTTATTGACAGTGCCACAAATATTATTATTCAAGGTTTTACTGGATCAGGTAAAACATATTTATCCTGTGCATTAGCTAAAGAAGCCTGTAAGAAAGATATAAAAACTTATACAATTAGTTTACCCGAATTACTTCAAAAAAGGTCTGAAGAAAAAATTCTTCATAGAGAAAATAAGTACTTACATAAACTTGCAAGCTTTAGCTTGCTTGTTATTGATGAGTGGTTAATCTTTAATCTATCTGAAGATGATATTAAATTTTTATATGAATTATTTGAATTAAGATATAATCGCGTATCAACTATTTTTGTCGGACAATATCCAGTCAAGGATTGGCATCCAAGACTAGGCGGTGGAGCTCATGCTGATTCAATTCTTGATAGAATTGTACATAATTCAATTACCATTGAATCAGGTAAAACAAATATGAGAGAAATCATTGATTCTAACAAATATAAATCTTAATTGCATATAATATTTAGGTTCGCATAATAGAAGGGCCAGCGCATAATTTGCACTGGCTCAATTCATAAATATTAATGGCTCAGATAAGAAATATTGATTGCTCACTTTAAGCAAAATACTGGCTCAAAAAATCGGGAATAATCAGTAATCAGTTAGCACAACTTGATTATGATATTACTACTTCTAAATTCACATTAAAGCTTAGAAAAGAGAAACAATATTCTAGTGAGTCAAAATATTTAA
>MNRZ01000011.1 GCA_001916215.1 Clostridium sp. CAG:307_30_263 | reverse complement strand
TTTATATTCATTAGGTCAAACTAAGGAATTTATAGCTAAAGCTACGGGGCTTTCTTTAGATGAGCTTAATAACATATTAAAATAAATAATCTTAAATCATGATACCAGCATTATTGTTGGTATCTTTTTTATATATTCGATTAACTAATTGACATATAGTAATTTATAAAACATCATTTAATATAATTTAATTATGAAAAAATCCTATAAGAATAATCCACTTTTTTAGTGAATACCTTATAGGATCTAATTTATTATGTAAAACTTTATTTTTTATTTTTCATGTTGATCTAATACTTTAAATAGGTACTTTGCAACATTATGAGGTCCTTCATGCTCAAGGCCAGGAACGGCAAGCCTTGTATGAATTTCACCTACAGGCTTATGTGTTTTAAATAAGCATGTAAAATACTCATCAAGTAATGGATTACACAATTCTTGATTTTGAGTAGGTCCAAATGGATTAGCAAAATAGCTTGTAACAAGTCCTTTTTCACTTGTAGTACCCTTAGCAACACGAGCACCAGCCTTAAAGCAATTAATAGCATCTTCTACATTATCAAATAAATGAACAACCTCTTTGTCAGTATTATAATTATTAGCATAGAATACCATATCAACCTCATAACCCTTCATTATTTGAGGATACGTTGATACCGGAAGTACAATTCTAGAATTAACCTTATCTGGGTTTAAGAAAATAGCACGATCCATTTCCTTATAAGCATATCCATTTTCAAGGTCATCTAATCTAACGAATGCACCAGTTTCTGTTCCATAGGCCATAACCTTACCATTTTCAATTTTAAAGGTTCCCATATCATCAAAAACAGTTTGCATCGAAACGATATTTTTTCCAGCAACCATTCTTAAAGCCTCAAGTGATTCAGATTTTCCAGCACCACTATCACCAATTAGAACTACTGTCTTCTTCTTACCATTTTTTAAGGTAATATTTTGACAAGCACCATGAATTGGTAGGAAGCCATGCTTTATTTGCTTAACATTATGAAGTGTTAGAAGCATCTTTTTCATATAGCCAAAATAATCTATTTCTTCCCCATATGGTGCAAGACCAATATAAATATCATTCTCCTTATCATAATAATAACGAGATTTACCTTCAATAGGTGCACCAAAAATATAAATTAAATCAGGCTTTTTACCACTTATTTCATCCATATGAACAAATTCAAATAAATTAGATAAAGCAATACCATGGCTCATATAATCACGATGAAAATAAACATAAGCTAAAGATGCACCAACATGAGCAGGATAACAATACCAATCATTCACATCAAAATTAAGTGAAGCTAGCTCGTTAACATCTGTTTCATAATAAGTACCTGTTCTAGTATTTCTTCTACTATAGCTAATGAATGTTGGCTTAATTAGCACTGAATCAATAAAAGGAAGACCTGCTAAATTTTGATATAGTGGATAATTTTTAGTCCATGTATTATCGCAAATTGATAACGATGCATTAATACCTGCCGCTAACTGACGATAAATATGAAAATTAGTTCCTTGAACCTTTTGAGAAATAGAGCGATATACCTTTAAAATTAGAGCATTAAACTCCTCATTAGCTTCAATAAAGCTTAATGATTCAAGGCTATTTCTATTAGCCTCACTACGCATTAGGCCATAGCGTTCAAGATGACGCCAATAATCATAAAAGTTTTCAACTAAAACATATAAATTTTCATGTTGAAGTAAAATCTTTTTATAGGCATCTGACATTTCCATTACTTCCTTAATTGAAAAAGAAAGTAAAAATTTAAACATATTGATATATGATTTAACCGGATTTCTTACAATTTTAATAAGACTAATTAAGGTTTCATTCTTAGTACGATTAAGATGCTTTAAATAGCCCTCCCAAACACGGGCAAAGGCATCACTTGATAAAACCTCACTTTCAGTTTTACAATAAGACTCACTAAAATTAATAATAATTGATTTATCATTTAAAATATATTTTTCTTCCATAATATCCTCCTAGAATAAACCTTTAATTTCACCATTTATAACATCCATCTTTAAAGCTGCTGGTTCCTTAGGAAGTCCTGGCATACGCATAATATCGCCTGATGAAGCAACGATAAATCCGGCCCCAATTGATGGCGTTACACTATTAATTGTAATCTTAAAATCAGAAGGTCTACCAAGTAACTTAGCATTATCTGATAAAGAATATTGCGTTTTAGCCATACAAATTAAAGCATCTCTATAGCCAAGCTTTGTAAGACGAGCCATTTGATTTTTGGCGTCAGTCGAAAATTCAACTCCAGAAGCTCCATACATTTCCTTACAAATAGTTGTAATCTTCTTTTTTAATGTATCTTCTTTAGCATATAGATATTTAAAATTATTAGGCTTAGTATCAATTTCCTTAATAACCTTTGATGCCAAATCTAAAGCCCCTTCGCCACCAAGTCGCCAAACATCAGATAAACTAATTGGATGATCATTTTTCAAAGCCCAATCCTCTAAGGCATTAATTTCAGCTTCCGTATCAGATGTAAAGCGATTGATTGCCACTACATAAGGAAGACCAAATTTTTTAATGTTTTCAATATGACGTTCAAGATTTTGGGTTCCCTTAATTAGGGCATCAACATTTTCTATTTTAAGATCATCGTATAAAACCCCACCATGAAGCTTTAAAGCTCTTATTGTAGCTACAATTACAACCGCACTTGGTTTAATATTTGCTTCACGACATTTTATATCAAAGAACTTCTCCGCACCTAAATCAGCACCAAAGCCTGCCTCCGTTACAGTATAATCAGAAAGAGACATTGCAATCTTAGTTGCGATTTGTGAATTACAGCCGTGGGCAATATTTGCAAAAGGACCACCATGAATTAGGCAAGGAGTTCCTTCAAGAGTTTGAACAAGATTAGGACGAATAGCATCACGTAAAATCATCATTAACGCACCAGTAATTCCTAAATCCTTAATGGTTACAGGTTCTCTATCATACGTATATGCAACAACCGTTCTATCTAGGCGACATCTTAAGTCCTCCATATCGCTTGCAAGACAAATAATAGCCATAATCTCGGATGCAACAACGATATCAAAATGCTCCTCACGAGGAACACCATTAGTAGGACCACCCAGGCCAATAACACCACTTCTTAAAGTTCTATCATTCATATCAAGAACACGATGCCATATAATTCTTGTTGGATCAATTCCAAGCTCATTTCCTTGATAAATATGATTATCTATAATAGCAGATACTGTATTATTAGCCATTTCAATTGCGTGGAAATCACCCGTAAAATGAAGATTAATATCCTCCATAGGAACCACCTGTGCGTATCCACCACCTGTAGCTCCACCCTTAACACCCAAAACCGGTCCAAAGCTTGGTTCTCTTAAAGCAATCATTGCTTTATGTCCTAATCTATTAAGTGCATCAGCAAGACCAATTGTTGTCGTTGACTTTCCTTCTCCTGCCTTGGTAGGATTAATCGCTGTAACAAGAATTAGCTTAGCATTTTTATTACCTCTAAAATTTTCATCTACCTTAGCCTTATAATTTCCATAGCATTCAAGCACCGCTTCATTAATTCCTGCTGTTGCAGCAATTTCCTTTATCGGTTTCATTTTATGTGCTTGAGCAATTTCTAAATCAGTCATCTTCATTACACCCCTCATTCAAAAAAATAAAGCAGCAACAAAAAGTTACTGCCTCTTAACTAGTAGCGTAGATAGTGCATAAAAAGTTACATTTAACATAATTAAACACCATCCTTTTCTTTCTTGTAGTACCAAATTTACGGTTTGGCGTAGAAACTCACTTACCAATTAAAGCAATTATACAAGATAACCAATAATATGGTAGCACAATTTTCTTCTACAAACAATATAAAAATGATTTTTTTATTTTTTCACTTAGATTTCACATTCATTCATTGTTTCTTTTATGATATGAACAGCCCTATAAACTTCATCAAGAGTAATTGATGAAAGAGTTACTCTTATTCCTGCACCAATTGGTAAAATATAAAGATTCTTCTTTTTTAGAAGCTCAAATAGTTTTTGAGGATTCTTACAAGGGATTGTTACAAAGAAGCCACAATCATAAGGATAATGCTTAAGACCTACTAAGGAAGCTTCCTTAATAAAAGCATTAGCTCTATCAATTAAAAGCTTACGAGCATATTCAAGCTCACTTGCGAAGGACTCACTATGTTCAGTTAAAACCTTCGTAATAATATTTTGTCCTAAAGTAGATGTCCCACTCCACATGCCTCTAGCACTAAAATCATTTGCCTGCTTAAAATCAGAAATAGCCGTCAATGACCTACTTAATCCTATTTGAGCCCCAATACGAAGACCATATAAGCCTAAGGTTTTTGATCCTGAAAATGCTAAAATAGTCATAACATTTTCATTAAAGTTTTTAAATAACATAATATTTTTTCTTGAAGCATCAAAGCCACGCTTATCATAATCAATATATGCCATATCATAAAGTAAAATAACTGGAGTTCCATCTCTTGATACCGAATTTAAAATATCTATAACACTAATCCATTCAACATAGCTCATTGAATAGCCAGTTGGATTTTGACATGGATCATTAATTACAATTAAAACTCGTCCTTGCTCATGCTTTAAAAGCTGAACCTTGTATTCAAAATCACGCAAATTAAAGCCACCATTTTCATCAAATAGCTCGTATGTTTCATAACCTAAATGAGCCTCATTTGCCATTTGAATATAATTAGTCCACATAAGGGAAGGAAGTAATACCTTTTGTCCACAATCAAGATAATTACTAAAAGTATTACAAATAGCACCGCTTCCACCAGGAGTTGCAATACAACCTAAATGCATACTTTCCTTAATCTCTTTAAGATGCTCCTTAAATATCCACTTATACAAAGCCTCATGATATTTAGGATCTCCTGCAGTTGAACCATAAGAATACTTCTCAGAAGCTGATAATTCTAAAGATACAGCCTCAACTGATTTAAATGTTAAAAAATTACCATTTTCATCATAAAGCATACCAATTGTAGAATCAATAACATTAGGATTTAACGCTTTGGCTTCACGCGCTTCCTTGCCAATTTGTAAAGCATTTCCTTTCGATTCCTTTTTTTTAGCATAATCAGATAATATAGACATTTATAACCACCACTTTCTTATACTATTGTAGCATTATATATCTTTTTTTTAAAGTTAAAATATTGATAAAATTATATGTACCAAATAGGACATAACCAACAACATTTATTAATTGGCTTAAGCATATCATTCATACATAATACAATTCCCTCATGAGTAATGCCATATTTATCTAGTATAACAAAGTTTTTATCCAACTGATTAAGACTAATTTCTTTTTTTATTTCAATAGATAAAAGATCTGAGGCTTCTGTATAAACTAAATCAGCTTCATGTTGTTCTTTGTCACGATAATAATAAAAATAAAGATTAGAATCATAACCATGATTTTAAAATAGCAATATTTAATAATAGCAAATAATACAATTTACATGTAGTTTTTTAGCAAAATAACAACATCTCATATCATATAAAAAATAAAACAGGACTTTTTTTATAATTTAAACTGTTTGATTGATTATTTATCAAATAATTTAATATTTTATATACTATATTTTGTTGCCTTACCATTACCAGACACCTTTACATATCATTTACTTTGTAATAATTTAAGTAAACGTAATGTTTTATCCTTTGTATAACCACATGACTTAGCTATATCACTACTTGAAGCATGTATACAATTACTTAAATAATTTATAATTTGTTCTTCATCAACTGAGACATTTAATTTTAAATCAACTAATTGTAAAACGATTGAAATACTATTTTCATAAATTTTAAAATCAGGTTTAAACTTCATACTTTGATATAATTGTTTAATCCTTAAAATTCCAGTACCAAACATTTCAACATATTTTAATCTAAAAAATATATTAGCTAAAATTGGATTTCTCGGTTTAGAAACTTGACCATTTAAATATTCTTCTTTACTTATACTATGAACTAAGCCCCCAGGAGATATAATCTCAATCTTATCATTATACATAAATATTCTAATATTTGGAGTGTCATCCCAGGTCCTATGAATCAATGCATTTGCTAATGCTTCTCTAAAAGCACTTTCAGGAATCAATTCAATCCTATTTCTATTTATACCTCTAATTTCTTCATATGTATAATATTTATTAAACATAGTACAAGCAGAATCAAACATGTCAAAAATAGATTTATTTTTGACAATAATTCTATCCATTATTTGATTAATATTATCTCCAAACTTTATAATATCAACACCGGAAATATTGTTGTTATCAGAAACAATTAAAGCAGCTTTATTAAATTTACCATTATCATTAATCAATCCAAATGTTTTTAAAATATCTGAATTTAAATTAATATTTAATATTGATTTAACTTTTTCGCCAAAAGAATTAAATTCAAGTTCTTCATCAACATCAAGTTGTTCAAATGATAAATTCTTGCCTTCAAGAATTATCCTATGAAGTTCTAAAATATCCATTTCAATGGTTGATGAATCATTTCTTTTATACTTTTTCCTTTCAAATAACCCATAAACAATGATACTGCTAACTTTGGCGATATCGGTATAAATACAATGTGATACTTTCAATTCCATCTCCTATGTGATAAACTAGAATCGTCATTTGGTTTCGTTGCCATATGATTGCCTCCTTATAATATTTTGGTTGCCAGACCATCTATATTATAATCGAGGCTTTTATTTTGCTTGACGCTACCGCTTTTCAATTCTCACCTGCATAGCAGGCGGTTTTTATGTGAGGTTTCGCCTAACATAAATAAAATCCTGATTTAATCAGGACTTTATTATCACAATATTTTTATAAAATTTGACATTAATCATATTATAATTCGATTATTAGAACCTTAGAATTATGCTTTAAGGTTTTCTCATCGTATGATATTCCTAGTAATAATACCTTACCATGATAATTACCTAGTGAATTAAAATAAGACTTTTCTTTTATTTACGCTATTACCTCATCAGGCGTGGAATTTACCTTAAGTTCTACTATGGTATAAATGATAAATCAGATCTTCCTAAAATAGAAGTATCTTCTTTTTTAATATTATAGAATTGTTTAGCATTATAGTAAGATATTTCTACAATAACTCCTAATATATCTTCTTTATTCTTATTAAAAGGTCCTGCTAAATCTTTATGATTCTCGTCTAATGTTTTATTTATAAATTCTACATTTCCTTTTAATGTTTCTTCATATAATTTCTTTGAATTACTTATTGGATTATAAATTTCCTTCCAATTAAGCTTTTTAAGTGCACGTTCAAATTCTTTTTTAATTTCATAATTGGGAATATAACAAACCTTTAATTTTTTATCATATGCCAAATAATCCAAATGAATTAATATAGTTAGTGCTGAATCGGACGAATTAACCTTTGTTAAATCGTTTTCAAATTTTCTAACATTCACTTTAGCTTTTTCACCAAGTAGCACTTTGCATATTATATCTTTTAATTTACCATTATCATAGTTCATATAATCAGTTAAAGTTTCAATTGATGATGTCTTGTTCCAATACTCATCACATTCATTTTGAAAAATAGACTCTACTACTGATATAGGATTATATAATGAAATACCATTTAATATATATCCCTTATACCACTTTTTTATTTCATTAAAATCTCTATTATATTTATTACATAAACCAATTACTTCAGTCTCTATAAGTCCTACATAAGATTCAATTGGAAATGAATCTAACATATTATATTCTGTAAACATATTTAAGGTTGATTGAGTTCTTATTGGAAGTATTCCTGTCATATAGACTAAATCAATACAGCTTGACACATTACTAGATTTAAATAAATTTCTTAATAATTCTGTATATTCATCACACAATTTAGTATTATATTCTTCCTCTCTAAATATAACGTCCCATTCATCAATTAAAAAAATGTATCTTTCATTTAATTTAGAATTTAATTCATTAAAACATTTCCTTAATGTATCTCGAGAATCAGTTAATACATCAGAATAAGCTTTTTTTAAATCATCCATTATCTCATTTGATAATTCTTCAACAAATGTATTTTTATCTCTATATCCGTATATAAGCTTGCTATATCAATCCAAATAACATTATGTTTATTTAAATGCTCTAAATAGGAACTATCACTTGTAATATTTAGTTTATAAAATAAAGATAAGAATCACAGCCTTTAGAATAATAAGCATAGATAATGCCATTATTTTCCAAAACGACGAGGACGAGTGACACACATAAATTTACTTGATGGTTTACTAATATTACTATTAGTAATTGTAATTAAGTTTGATTTATCTATGAATATAGTATCATTTACATAATTAGAAAAGTCCTCATTTCTATTTAAATATAAAGACATATTACCGGTATGCTTTACCTATTAGTATTTTACCATACTTTAAAGCTTATAACTATCTTTTTTATTTGTAAAAAAATTGGAGCTTTACACTCCAATTAATTTTAATCGTGACATGTTATACATTTACAATAAATAAAAATTTCAAAAAAAACATAGTCCTGTAATCTTTATAAAATATATTTATTTTTCCCACTATTTTTGGCAACATAAAGTTTTCTATCAGCCTCTAATTTAGCTTCTTTAAAATAATTTGGTGATAGCATTTTACTTACACCAATAGATATTGAAATGATTTCATTTTGAATTTTAATACTTCTTACATTATTCATAATATCATCAAGCTTATCTTTAATATCTTTATTATTTGATGGAATAAGACCAATAAATTCCTCTCCACCTATTCTTGCGACATTCTTATTTCCCAAGCAATTATTTAAAGCACCTGCGACCTTAATTAAGATATCGTCTCCAGCTTCATGACCATAGGTATCATTTATATGTTTAAAATTATCAATATCTATCATCAATAGGTATAGCATATTGGCATGATTAAATTGTTCTTTAATAATATAATCAAGACCATATCTATTATAAACATGCGTAAGCTGATCATGTCTATAATTAGACATCGCTTCATTATAGCGTTCAAATTGTAATAATACCGGTGATAAAACCTCTTTTACAAGAGAAAGCATATAAAGTATTTCCTTTTGTTCAAGAGCATCCATCGCCTTAAGACCAATTAAAATATAAAGATAGCAATTCAGATTAATTTCATTTATTTTAATACATGCCAAAGAATCACAGCTATCCTTTAAATCTTCTTTTAGTTCATTAAGATTAAATATTTTTAAATCATCAATCTGCTCAAGATTCAGCCCCTTATACTTAAAATTTTCATCAGCAATTTCAAGTTCTACAAAACTAGCCCCTAAAATTTGACTTAAATTGTCCTTTATTAATTTCTCTAACGCATTCGAATCTTCTAAATTATTAATATCCTTAATAAATGCTGCAAGCTGTTGCATCTTTTGAAATAAAAACTTATATCTAAAATCCGAAAATTCATCATATATTTTTTTATCCTGCTTAGTCACAACAACTAATGTTTGATTAATTTCATCAAGAAGCTTTTCTTTAGCTTCTAAAGCTTCATAATAAAGAGTTTTATCATAAGGAAAAAAAACACCTAAGGCTTCATTTAAAGCATTTAGCTTAGTACCAAGTAAATTATTATAGTTAGGATATATTAGCTTATAATACTTAAATGCCTCTTTAGTATTATTTATTGCTAAATAATATCTTCCTAAAGCTAAGTACGCTTCGCCTAAATCAATACCATCTGATAAGGTAGATTTATCCTTAATCTGACAAATCAAATCATTAACATATTGTGCAGCTTCCTCTTCATTGTTATTTATAAGCAATACCTCTATCATATATGCATTAATGATATAATCAGCTAGCACATGTTTTGCTTCATTATACTCCTTAAGCTCTTTTACTACTTTTAAGCAAATATCCTTGTTACGCATGTACCAATTAATTTTAATATGAAGAGTTTTCATAATAGCCTTATCCGAATCTGATAGATAAAGATTATTAGCTTCTAGCTTATTTATTATTTCTAAAGCCTTATCATATAAGCCTAAATCTAAAAGGAGGTAAATCCCATTTATGGAATATACAAAATAATAATTGATATTTTTATTTTCCTCAGCTATTTGCATAGCCTCACACATTATCTTATAGCTTTCATGAAGAGTTCCTGTATAGTTATTATAAATAAATTCATTATTTAAAATACTTAAATATCCAATTTTATTACTATAATCATTTATTTTGTGATATAAAGCTAAAGATTCCTGATTATATTTATGAGCAAGTTCAATATCACGCCCATGATATACCCAAAAAAGCATTCCTCTTGACAAGGCATATCCTACATCATCACCAATTAACTTAGCTGTATCACTAAAAAGAGTTACATATTGTGTTATATCATCAGTCATATAAAGATGATTTAAAATATAAATTCTAATTTTATCAATCAAATCCTTATTTACTTTATATTGCTCAATTATATTTAAAAATTCCTCATTCATAATATCACCAGCCTAAATGCTATTAACTAGCTTATTAATTTCTTCTTCATTCAAGGAAGATCCAATTATTATTACTACATCCTGTCCTAAATCAATTTTCTCTTTTGTAATTTCTTCTTTTGTAGCATTAAAAAGATACCACTCATCATTATTCAAATAAAAGCCTTTTACCCTTATTACATTTCCATAATTATTATTAAATACTAAAGAACATATTTTTTCAAGTTTTATTTTGCTAAAATGCTTATTCATAAAGAATAAAGATGAATATCCTTTTATTTGTCTTTTAACATAAGAAGCATTTCTATAGCCTGATGACATTAGCATTTTAAAATCATCATCAGTTATATTATTAAAATCTTTAGCAAATATTCTATCATCTATCTTATCACTATCACCAATGTAATTTAGTGCATCATTTAAATTATTTTTTAATAAATTTAAATTTGTATTGCAAGAAATTTTACTGATAATAGCCTTACCGCAGCAAGCAAGCTCACTTGCAAGTATATATTTCATTTCGTTATCAAAAATATTAAGCTTCGCATCAACAATTGTAAATATATTACCTATTTCATACCAAGATGATAAAGGATCTTCACAAAGAGTGTCAAAAAATTCATCCGTGTCAAAAACACCTGATGGTTCAATAATAACCCGATCATATTTTTGCATGCCCATGGCAATAAGCTTTGTTTTAAATCTTCTTTGGTGACAACAAGCATCGCCAGATCCTGATACCATTTCAAGACTACATTTATCATCTTCTAAATCTCTTAGTAACATCATATCTACATTAATAGCACCATAATCATTTTCTAAAATACAAACGCTTAAATTTTGTCTTTTTAAATAGTTAACGTAATAATGCAAAAATGTAGTTTTACCTGCACCCAAAAAGCCCGTTATTAAATCTACCTTTATCATAAAAACCACCTGAAATAAGTCTACAACAGATATGCCCTTTTTTCAACTAATTAACATACGTATTTAATTATATAAAAAACTAACAGCTATATAAGCTACCAGTCAATTCACTTCATTTAATGATTAATTTTTTGTCAACTTTATACTTTAAAAATAGATTACTCTTAGCATTTATAACCAAAGATTATTTTTTTCAAACTTTATTGTCCAATTTATAGTAAACTATTTCAAATACTTATTTTTTAAATAATCAGCTTGATCTTTAGATATTAAATTTTCCACTAAGCAAACATTGATACTATATTAGCTTCATCTATATAACAATCTAACAATGGATCCTTTTTATTTTTCAAAAACAAAATATCTTTTTTAAAAAATTGGGAATATTATCCTCATACATAGGATTGTATATAGGCTCTAAACTAATAATTTCTTCAATAGACATACCTAATATCTTAGATAATTTTGATACTACTCTAAGTCTACAATCCAAAATGTTACTTTTACCAGAAAAAATATCAAATAATTTTGTTTTAGAAATACCACTTATTTTACTTAGTCTATAAATTGTGTCCCCTTTTTCGTTCAAAATATCATCCAATTTCATCATATCATTTCCATCATTATTATATCGGTTAACCGATATAATATAATAAAATTTTTTAACTAATCATTTTTATATTTAGACATTTTTTTAATTTTGTTCAAAATTTAAACAAACAGCTTTTTTTGACAATTTTATTTTTTTAAAAAAAGGATAAAATATAATTGTAAAAAATAAATGGAGGTAATTAATTATGTATTATGGTTCAGGAACTTATGAGGCTTTTGCACATCCTTTAAAGCCTCAAGGAGTAGATAATAAATCTGCATATATTATTGGTACTGGTCTTGCAGGACTTTCAGCTGCTTTCTATCTTGTTCGTGATGGACAAATGAAGGGTGAAAACATTCATATTCTTGAAAAGCTTGAGCTTGCCGGTGGTTCTTGCGATGGTAGAAAGGATATTACTAAAGGATTCTACATGCGTGGTGGTCGTGAAATGGATAATCACTTTGAATGTATGTGGGATATGTACCGTGATGTACCATCAATTGAAACAAAGGGCATTTCTGTCCTTGATGAATATTATTGGTTAAACAAGGAAGATCCTAACTATTCTTTATGTCGCGCATCTATTAACCGTGGTGAGGATGCTCATACTGATAAACAATTTAAGCTTGATAAAAAATCAGCTTTAGCACTTTCTAAGCTATTTATGACACCAGAGGCAGATCTTGAGGATAAAAAGATTTCTGATGTTCTTCCTGATTCATTCTGGAGTACTAACTTCTGGTTATATTGGCAGACAATGTTTGCCTTCCAAAGATGGTCTTCTGCTCTTGAAATGAAGCGTTATTTATGTCGTTATGTTCACCATATTGATGGATTACCTGATTTTTCAGCTTTAAGATTTACTAAATATAATCAATATGAATCTATGATTCTTCCACTTGTAAAATACCTTGAAGCTCATGGTGTTAAGGTTGAATTTGGTTATAATGTTAGAAATGTTATTATTGACAACAAGCCTAATAAAAAGGTAGCTAAGAAGATTGAATATATTAAAGATGGTAAACCTGGTGAATTTAATTTAACTGAAAATGATTTAGTAATTATTACTAATGGTTGCTGCACCGATACTTCTTGTTACGGAAGCCAAAATGAAGTACCTGATTTAAGTGCTATTAAAAATGGTTGTGGTGAATCATGGGATTTATGGAAGAATATTGCTAAGCAAGCTCTTAATGGTGAATTTGGTAACCCAATGAAGTTCTGCTCTGATGTTAATGCTACAAACTGGATGAGTGCTACTGTTGAAACTTCTGATGAAGAAATCATTAGACATATTATGAACATTTGTAAGCGTGATCCTCGCAGTGGTAAAGTTACAACTGGTGGTATTGTTACTGTTAAGGATAGTACCCAAAATTGGTATTTATCTTGGACAATTAATCGTCAACCTCAATTTAAAGCCCAAAAGCCTGGTAGTATCCTTGTATGGGTATATTCTTTAAACACTAATAAGCCTGGTAATTATGTTAAAAAGGCTATGAAGGAATGTACTGGTGAAGAGGTTTGTGAGGAATGGTTATATCATATTGGTGTTGATCCTAAGAATATTAAGGATTATGCAACAAATAGATGTAATACTACTACTTGCTATATGCCATATATTAATGCTTTCTTCCAACCAAGAAAGGAATCAGATCGTCCTCTTGTAGTTCCTAAGGGAGCAGTTAACTTCGCCTTTGTTGGTCAATTTGCAGAAACACCAAGAGATACAATCTTTACAACTGAGTATTCAATTCGAACTGGTATGGAAGCTGTATATACACTTCTTAATGTTGATCGAGCTGTACCTGAGGTTTGGGGAAGTAAATATGATGTTCGTGAGCTTTTAAGAGCTTGTTACTACGCTGTAGATAAAAAGCCAATTACGGAATGTCCATTATCATTTAAAGAAAAGATGTTGCTTAAGACTGTTCTTAAGAAAACAAAGGGAACTGATGTAGAAATACTTCTTAAGGAAAGCGGATTAATTAAATAATTAAAGAAGCTGTTACATATGTAGCAGCTTTTATTTTACATTTAAAGCTATACTAAATTTTAAGGTGTAGTGGGTATAGACTATAAACTATGAAGTGTAGGTTAATCTTTAAAGGGGATTAGGGGGAATGTGTCCCCCTATCTTCTCTTTTTAAAATAAAAAAAGAACTCCTTTATGTATAATAGAATTGCTTAGAAACATTATTATACGAAAGGAGTTTTAGGATTGCATTGCAATCTCATATATTTTATATCACTAATATATGTATTTATCAACATAAATTATATTTTTTAATTACTTTAGAAATACCTAAGGCAATCATTTCATGCCCCTTATTTGAAGGATGTAATAAATCTTGACTTAAGCAATCTAACGTTGTAGCTAACTTACTACCACTAATTAAATAAATATGACCTATTTCATTATATTTTTTCACAAGACGTTTTATCTGTTTTATAAATAAAACATCTTTTTGAGCAAATTCACTTACAATACTATTTTTTTTATAAATATTTTCAAGCATTTCTAAGATATTAACAATAACAATTGGACAATTAGGTTTTAGGGTTGTTAATAGATCAAGCATATAATCTAATCTTTTAGCAAACTCAATATCATCCATTACACCTCTAGCATTACATCCAAGCTCTAAAATATATCCTTTTGCATTTAAGTATGCCAAATAATTAACAACATCAGGCTCTAATAAGCATGATCCGGATAAAGCCTTATTCAAAATTGATATATGAAGATTTTCTTGAAGACAAAATGCATAAGAGCTTGCACCATTAAGTGCTCCCACTCCTTGAGAAATAGAACTACCATATAAAATATAAGATTCATTATCACAAAGCTTATTAAGCTTATTTTGCGCTACAATTTCATAAAATGATATTCTTGTATAAGAAGGCATAATAAAACGCCACAAAACAGGTTTATCACCAAGACTATGAAGATATTCCATTTGGCGTTTATGAAGTTCAAAACGAATTCTTTCGATTTTTCCTTTTCTGATATTTGCAATACCAACGCTGAAATTATTAATATAACAAATAACTTGTGCATCACTTTCAATTGACATTAAAGAAATTTCAACATAACTAGATAATGTACTAACTTGGATTTCCACCATTGCTGGATATAAAGCCTTTGTCTTGCCTTTTATATTAGGACCATACCCCATTTTAGATATCACATTTGATGGATATCTTAATAGCATTAGGCCACCTTTATATGATTTAGTTTGACCTACATTATGTAAATTTATTGTATCATTAATAATCATACTATACCTCCAGCCAATACTTTTGTGCTTGATAACCTAATTCCTTAGATATTTTTAAGGCACAATTCCTAATTTCTTTACCAATTTCATCATCTGACATAGAAGGACTTTTCATATCGGAAAATGATATAGCGGCAATAACATTATTTGTAAAATCAAAAATAGGTGCACCATAACAAATCATAAGTTCCTCAGTTTCCTTATTATCAATTGAATAGCCCCTTACTCTTACATCTTGAAGTTCCTTCTTTAAGGTAATTGCATTATCGATTGTACGAGATGTCTTCTTTTTAAAATCAATACTATTAATTAAGTCGTTTTGCATCTTATCATCTAATAAACCCATATATGCTTTACCTAAAGCAGTTGCATAAGCTTCATGCTTAGTACCAACCATACAGGTTGCAAGCTTTGCACCTGTACCCATATATTTATAAATATAAATAATATCCGTTCCATCTAAAAGTCCTACGAAGGCAGTACGCTTAAGTTTATCCGCAAGCTCATTTACATACTTGCTACAAACATCAATTAATGATTTATTTTGACTATATTTAATTCCTAAGGAGTAAGTATTAATTCCTAAAACATATTTTTTATCATTAAAGCGACTAGGCTCAATCATTCTTAAAGAAACCAAACTATGCAAAATATCAAAAGCGCTGCTCTTAGGAATATTCATTTCATTTATAATATCAACCAAAGATAAACCATCCTTGCTTCTAGCAACAATATTTAGCATATCGTAGGCTCTTTCAATCGTTCTATTCATGATAATGCTCCAATATATCCATTAATTTTAAAAGCATCTTAAATTTAATCTTATCTAAATTTAAATGCAATCTTAATTCAATATAATTATAATCAAGTACTTTTACCGCCTCATGAATTAAAGGTAATAATGTCGTCTCATCAAATTCAATGATTTGCTTATACGGCCATGGTTCTGTTTTTAAAACTAAGCCATTAATCAAAAAATTTATAACTGTCTTAATATCCTTCTGACATCTATTATTGGACCATGCTTTAGATTCATAAAGATCAAAACTATATTTTCTTGAGATTAAGGAAAAATCATATAACCCCTTAGCTGCCATTAATGAATAACACTTTGATTTCGTTCTAGCTTGTTCAAGTGGCATTTTTCCATCAGGCTCAATTTCTTTATTCATACGTTCAATCATTGAATAAGATAAAGGAACAATTTCCTTACTAACACCTAAGAAATCCGAAATAATCGCAAGTCCAAAATCATAAAATATTCCATGATTATTTGCACTTCTTAATTCCTCCATTGCAATAGGACTGTACTTATACCAATTCATAAAGCGTCTAAGCCAGTCACTTAAGTCATTATTAAAATCATTGTCAATCTTATTATCATCTTTGAGCAATTTAAGCATATAAATAGCATAGGAAAAATTAGCCGTAAAATCGATCATTCCTATTCCTCTTCCAAGACATTTACCTTTAATCATTTGGGCATGATCCATATTAGGATTCATACCTGTTTTTTTATCAAGAATATAATAATAGATATTTTTTCTTATATCATCATAATAGGATACTTCATCTGTTAAATAATAAAGTAAGACTTTATAATAGACAATAAAAGCTAATTCTCTTAAATCATCCTTATCATATTCCTTACCTTCTGGATTAGACATTCCATCCTTAAGAATGTAAGGAAGTCCATTAAAAGTTTCTGGATTGGGCCAATAATAGGTTGCAAGTGAAACATAATCATTTCTTTTAACATTAGGAGGTCTTTTTTTTGATACAATTGAACGTTTGAGAGCTTGATAGTCAATATCTAGACATTTCAAATCATTTTTAAGTTTTGAAATTTCCTCCAAAGAGAGCCTATGCTTAATGGTCATAAGCTCTTCTTTGGTAAATAAAATATAATAATTTACTGGATCATATTTAACTGCACTATTAAAATAATCCATTAAAGTAAATCTTGACCTCCATTAATTTGAACAACCTCACCTGTAATAAATGATGCCTTTTCGCTTACTAAAAAGCCAACAACAGAAGCTACCTCCTCAGGACGACCAAAACGCTTCATTAAAATGTTATTTTTCCATGACTCAAATAAAGCTGGATTAGTTTTCTTAATATTATCATGGAATGGTGTATCAATTGTACCAGGAGATACGGCATTACACCTAATATTATCAACTGCCAAATCTTTAGCTAATGCTCTTGTAAGTAAAACAATAGCACCCTTAGCAGTACCATAGATACCTGCACCAGGTCCACCAGCATTCCAACCAGCGTTAGATGAGAAATTAATAATTGATGGATTTTCACCCTTCTTTAAATATGGAATACAAGCTCTTGACATATAAAAGGCACTATCAAGATTTAAAGCTAATACATTACGGTAAAACTCTGTTGTCATCGTCTCAAAACGAGAACGTCCGCCAAGACCACCTGCATTATTAATAAGAGCGTCTATATGGCCATATTTTTCACCAACATACTTAACATTCTTATTAACCTCATCCTCATTTGTAACATCAAAATGAAGATATTCTGCCTCAACATTAAGTTCATGTAGTTCATCCATTAATTTAGAAGCTGCTACATCATCAATACCATTAACGATTACTTTGTATCCGTTTGTTCCTAATTCTTTACAAATAGCTGAACCAATACCACCAGTTCCACCAGTTACAATTGCAATTTTTTTCATTTTATTTTCCCTCCGTTTTCAAAAAATCTTTTCTTGCAGGTGTAAATATATCAAGAAGTACACCTTCTTCTAAGCATACTGCCCCATGAACAATATGAGGCTCCTTATAAGTCGAATCCCCAGGACCAATTATCTTCTTTTCGCCACCAATATTAAATTCAAATTTACCAGAAATAATATACGTACATTGTTCATGGAAATGCTCATGAAGCTTTCCAATTGCACCTTTCTTAAAATGAAGCTCACATACCATTAAATTATCACTATGTGCTAAAATTTTTCTTGTAACACCAGGATCACAATCTCTAGCTTCAATTTCCTTACCAATAAAATAATGCTTAACATCACTCATTTTTATCACCAATCCTTAATACCATTTTATAATTTATATTTTTACCCTTACCTCGAAGGATTAAGGTCGTTCTTTCCTTATTAACTGGATTATCCATTGTTTTACCTACAAAAAGCTCATGATCCTTTAAATCAATATCAAGACTAATCTTTAAGTCATGAAGCTTAGCATTTAAAACAATATTGTCACAAACTTTATCATAATGCATAACATTTTTAACATATTGATAACCGTTTTCCTTAAAGCCTAAATCACTTGATATAAAATCATCATTAAGCTCTAATGTAATATCATTTTCAAGATGGAAAACATAATCAAATGTAGCGTCATCATTAGATTCAATTTTAACTACATCCTCAAATCCATTTTTAAGAAGTTTAACCTCTCTTATTTCATTAACACCTTCGTATACATTTAAGGCCTCACAAATAATGTGTTCCTTACTATATTTAAGCGTTTTTCCAGGACTTCTTGATGTACAGTCGAATTATACACATTAACTTTTAGCATTTATTTATATACTCTTATAATATTATTATATCAAAAAATAAACATTATCCGTCATCATCAATTGAAGCTAAATAATAAGTAGCTGTACTTCTATCATTTTTAATATAATACCCAACACAAAAATCAGCCAAAGCATTTTTAATAATAGTAATTATTTTATACATTTTTTGTTTATCATTCAATTCAAATTTATCAACAAACGTAGATGTATGTAATTTTTTATCTTTTAATAAATAAAACATTGTTATACAAGTCATTTCCGACTTAGTATACTTAGATCTAATTTTTTTTGTTGCCATAATAATACCTCTCTTCTTTTTTCGATATTATTATACTCACACATATATCATACGTTTGACTTTTCAAAAAAAAATTAATTTTTTTAAATTTTTTATAAATAATATTAAAAATCATCATTATAAATTTTCAGAAAAATATATTTCTAACTTATCTAAAGGAATACTATAATCAAAAAATTTTCTAGCAAGAAATTGAAATTTTGAATCATTAGCAAGCTTATTAAGTTGATTATCTTTCATCAAAAATTTATCAATACCACTATTTCTACACAAAACCAAAAAAACATACGTCATTATTACATTTTGTTTATGAGAAAAATAAAAGCTTCTATCATTAACTTTGTCTTGATAAAAAATAGCATATTTAATAACATCTAAACTAATTCTCATCATCTGACTATCAGATAAAACAACATTTTTACAATAAACCTTTTTAATTAAATTAGCATAATCATCACAAGAAAAATAATCAGAACCACCATTAACATTATTTTTTAAATCTTCATTAAATAATTGCCATAATTCTTCTTCTGTATGATTCTTAGCATATTCATAATATCTTTTTTTCAAATTCATAATATCACCTCACATCAACTTCGAGGAATATAAAAATTTTTATATCTTAAATTTTGAATTACCTCAGATATTTCATAACATTTAGCCATTTTAAATTTACCCATACCACCAGTCTTTAAAGAATGATAATAGCAATGATTCACACAAAACCATTTAAGATATTCAACCTTAACTGGTAATTTATATTGTTGAATCAATTTATTATTTATCTGATTTATTGTAAAATAATACTTTCCATTTTTATTATAATCACTAACGGCAATACCCATAATAAAACCACCTTTTCTTTTAAAAAGCAAAAAAGGCTTAAAGTATTTAAACTTTAAACCTAAAATAAAAAAAAGCAACTAAATAAATAGTTGCATAAATATCTGCCTATATACCGACAATTATTTTCTTACATGGTCGTAACCGAGCAAAGTTATATTTTGTTTACCCTCAGCCACCAATCCGTATATTTTGCATATAACACAAGGGGGGTATATCCCCGTAACAAATTATACTATTTCACTATTAAAAAATCAATTAAAATCATTTTAAATAATTCATATAAAATTTTATTTCCTCATCAGTACCATTATTAATAATAAAATCAATAAAATGTTTTCTATTATCATCATTAGATAATAAAAATTGTAAAATAACAACACTATCTTTTTTATCAAAATATATGTCAATATCTTTAAATATTTTTTTGCTTAAATATTCACCATTTTTCAAATAATATAAAGTCTTATCAACAGATGAATTAATAAATTTCTTAGAAGCAATATTAGATTTATCGTCTAAAACTTCACCTAAATCTTTTCTAAAACCTCTAAAATATTTATTAGATAACTTTATCTTATCTTTATCACCATTACTTATTATCTTACTAACAATAACATATCCATTCAAAGAACAAACTTCAATATAAAATCTAGGTTTTTTATTAATCTTACCTTTAGGAACACCATTTAAAACATCTCCGTCAGTGCCTTTTAAAATATGCAAATTTTTAACTTTACTCATAAACTTACTTCATAAAATATAATCAAAGCTTTCAAGCTCATAATTAGAAAACAAAATCATAATAAAGCAAAGTACCAGATTTAACATAAACATACCTATTAATATCATAATAATCTTGTAATTCAAATTTCTTAGAACTTCTATCATAATTGCCTCGAGTATAATACTTAGAAGAGCCAAACTTCTTTTGAACGAATTCACCATGAGGGATTCTCTGAACTGGAGCAATTTTAAAATCAAACCAACCAAATACATTATCAAAGCAAGCTAGCATAAACTTTTCATAATCACCTTGAAATAAAAGCTTCGAGCCTTGATAAACCTTTACATAATCATCATTATAAAAAATAAAACAATCACATTTATAAATTTCTAAACAAATGCAATTGCAATCTAAATTATTTTTCTGTTTATGATACTTATACATAAAATAATACTTTTTCAAAAAAACTTCCATATCCATTAAAAATTACCACCTTTCATTTATCTTAGTTTTTAATAAAAGTCTCAATATATCTCATAAAAGGATCAGAAATATATATTGCATAATCTTTAGAAGTAATCCTCTCATAACCAAAATCAGAATAATGAAGTTGAGATAATAAAGAATTTAAAATTTCAAGAAATTCATCACTAGACATTTTAAATGGTTTAGTCAGGACAAATGTATAACCATATTCAAAAGGACATTCATAATTAAACTCATCAAAATCATACCACCTAGCATCACAATTTTTAAAAAAGACAAGAAAGCTATAATCAATAACAACTTTCTTTGTACCAAATTTACCTAAAATATACCAATTCTTCTTATTTTTTTCATTTAAATCTTTGTTTAAATAAGGCAAAATACAAGTAGAAATAACAATATCATTATTCATTATTTATTACCAGCTTTCATTTCTAGCAGAATTAGCACAACCTAAAGACTCAGTCACACGATTTTTACTTAAACAAGTTTCAATAAATTCATCTCTGCCATTATATCTAATTGTTAAGTGACATACTCTTGAATAATCATAACTTTCATCAATCTTAATATTAGCAATACGTCCAACATTATAGCCACTATCTTGAAGTTGTAAAATCAAATCACAACTATAAGCCATAGCAAGCTCCGTATTCTTGCAACATTTTAAAATCTGTGTATAAACACTTCTAAATAAATTTAAACCATTCATATTATTAAACCAAACCTTTCTAATTAATTAATTCTTCTTTGTTATTTAATACATCATTTTCATTTAAAGGCTTTACTTGATAAATAGTCTTCTTAATCATAGAATCATTAAAAGTATTTAATACTTCTTTTTGATAAGATGAATAAATATCTAGATCAGATTCTTTAAAACTTGAAGTATATTTAATTTCTGCTTCCTCTAAATTATGAGATACAAAATAACGTTTTTTATTTAATCTATCTAAATATTCTGTTTCATCAAGCTCATATAAGCTTTTCATCATATACTTAGATACATAACTAGTTACTCTTGCTTTATCACGAATTACATCAACATCAGATTTACCATAAGTCCAATATTTAATACCTAGACCATTCTTTTTCTTTTTATTAACGTAGTCATAATCAAGCCAATTAGCAACGTTATATAAAAATTCATCTGGTAAATCACCAAATAAAAAATGATAATGTATAGCACCATTTTTTTGATATTCTGGAACACCAATATAACTTAACTCATACAAAGTACCATTTTTTTCATTATATCTTTTTAAAGATACTTTTATTTTTTGAGTAAACATATATAAAGCTTTAATACAACAATCATAATCGCACACATCATCAACATACTTAATTTTTATTTCTCTATTACACCTTTCATTTACAACATTTAAAATATTATTTTCATTATTTTCATTTTGAGCAAATGTTAAAGTCACAAAATATTTAAATTTATCTGCATTACAAAAAGCATATTCATTAAATTTATCAATCGTTCTTTTTAAAGACATCTTCATTTTATCGTGAGTTGTTAAAGGTATATTTTCACCATTAATTACATATTTTTCATAAACATCATCTTTTAAAACTATTTCATCATTTTTAATATCTAACAAATCGAATCTTTTTTCTTTAATACAATATACAATCATTTCTAAATTTTTATCATAATCACAAATTGCCGCATTTTCATAAGCTAACGAATTTTTAAATTCTTCTTTTAAATCACCATTAGAATCAAAGTACAAATCTTCTTTAAAATTTTCTTTTACATAATCACTAAATTTATCAAATCTATCAGAAACCAAATTAAACCAATTATCACTTAATTTATTATTATTAACTTCTACATCATCATCAATCTCAACTTCTATATTATTAAATGTTCCTTTATGATTTCTAACAAGCTCATTTGTGTCGTCAAACCATTTTTTTCTAAAAACAGAATTTAAAAATCTTTGACAATTACTTGATAACTCATTAAACCAACCTTTAGGATAAACCTCATCAGTTTTTAAATTTTTAATTTCATCATAAAACTCACTATCTTTTTTTCTATGAGATATTGATTTTTCAAATGTTGAAACTTCAACATAATTTTTCATATCTTTAATTTTTACATAAGATTTTCTTTTAAAAATATCTAATAATAGTTTTTTCTTTTCAACATTTAATTTATATTCATAACCAATAAAAAAATAGTGCATTAATTTATTCATTTCAATATTAGATAATTGATTCATATTTTGTACCTTTCTTAATATTTCAGATAAAATGTTTCAAATAGTGTATATATATTGACAAGTATAAATAAGGAAGCGTGGAACAAGTCCACGCTTCCTTATTTACAACTATATACACTGGACGGCAAGCCGTCCACAAAGCAAATACCTAAAACATACATTTTAATTTAATTTTTTGTGCATATCTACACTAATTTATTTTTAATTTTCATCTTTGTCAAACAAAGAACCTAAGAACAAGAATAAAGCGTCTAACAAAACATACAAAAATATTGTAAGTTGTGCAACAATAATACACGTTAATATTATTAAACCCATTATAGCCACCTCTATTCTATCAATCTATCTTTCTGAGATGAAGAATCAATACTGATCGTAGAGTTACCCTCAATTTTAACAGAATCACCCCTAGAATCAATTTTCATCTTATCATCAGATAAATTTACTTTTTCATCACTTGAAGAAGAATTAGACCTCTTAGACTCCATTTTTTGTTTAGAATCATAATCATTTACACAAGCAGATTGAAACATCTGTGCCGAATTTTCACGTTCCGTTATTAATGCAACAAGCTCCTTATGATTATCATAAACACCTTTTACAAGCGTTATTAAAAAGCCAGTACCATATACAAAAAGTCCTACAACGATTATCAAAAGCCCATATTCCTTACAAAAAGCAACACACCATTTAAAAACACTTTCAACACCATTCCAAAAGCCTAATATCATCATATCACCCCTTTAAAACCGAACATTTAAATCATCAATAGTTATTACATTATCATCATTTTTCTTCTTTTCAACTTTTTTCTTTTTTATAGGCTCGTCAGAAGATTTTTCTTCTTTTTTAGCTTCTGAACGCTCATACAAAAATTTAAGCTGAGATTTTTTAATTTCACTATTTTTATAAAAGCCATTATATTGCATAGCCATAGCACAAGTTTTTGACATACTATTAAGCTCATCTACAACACATGACCATTCGTTTGTATCGTGAACACCCCAACAGACATATAAAGGAAATGTTATTATATATTCTTTACAAAAAGCCTCATTTTCTGTTACACCTACCATATCAATTCTGTTTGTATAATCGAGAAATGTAGTTTGAAGATATCCTAAAGAATTAATAAAATCTTCAATACGTTTATAAAAATATTTCATTTTACGATATTCTGAGGACGGCTCATTTATCCAATCATTATAAGTGACATATTTTTCCTCAAATTTACCATATAAATCATATTTTTTCTTACGTTCATATTTTTTTCTATAAACGCTATCAAGCTTACATTTTTTCTTACGATAATATACCAATAAATTACCTAATACACCAATCGTTCGAGTATCTTTAATAAGAATATTATTAGTAGATAAATTTCTTTCGTTAGAAACATCATCTTTTGCAAGTTGCTTAAGAGTAAACCAATAAGAAGTCGAACCAAAAGCATTGCCAAAAATGCATTTAAGCTCTTTAACCCCCTTATCCTTTAGATCGTTATTAAAAGAATATTGCATACCCCTTTCAAGGGATTTTTCATCTTCAAAGACAATCATATAACGTTCAAGATAAAAATTATGAGTATCTTTTACGCATTTAATCTGAATTGTATCATCATCAAGAATCTTACTAAAACGATTATTTACCCAAGAATATACAGAAGTCCTTGAAACCACATTAAACCCTCTATAATTTAGAATATAAATATCATCAACGTAAGTATAAAATCTTTTCTTAATAGATATGTTGTTGATAAAATCATTAAAAATTCCATCACCTTGACAACATAACATCATCACATAATCTGTAAGCTCTAATCTATCTTGAACAGAAATATATCCGTCTGGAAAAAAATCCTCATCATAAGTATTCTTTATAATCTCACGAAATCTAGAATCAATAGTACGCTTTAATAAAACTAAATTTATCCAATAAAAATCAGTCTCAAAATCAGATATTTCCTTTTCAATTTTATCTTTAAATCCAGATTCTAAAGCGTACATAAATTGATTGAATAATACATTTTTACCTTTTCTTATAGGAGCAATAATAGAAATATTATTACCGAATGAATTTTGAAGCACATCTAAAGATTCTTCATAGCGTTCTTGATAAACATCAAGCGAATTATCATCTTGTTTATATTTTCTATAAAGCCAAAAGAAAAAAATCCATATAATAACGTCGACAAGGAAAAAAGAAATAGTTAGCCACCAATACCAATTTCCTTTCATTTAATCACCCCTATTCTTCTTCAGAATGATTTTCTGTTGTTGAATTAAACTGAATCTTTTCTAAACCCTTTTGACCTATGTTTGCAGATAAATCCTTAAACTTATCATAACAAGAACTAAATAACTTATTTAACTTATCATTAAGCCAATGTACAAAGCGAACAATCATATACCATAAGCCAATCGCAGATGTAACCCAACCTAAAATCCACAAATTATAAGTCGTATGTGAATTAAAAAAGTTAAATAAGTTTTCTTGAATTTTACAAAAAGGCTTAAACAAATTACAGATCAGCCAAGTAATAATCTTTAAAAAACCAAACGTACAAAAATCAATACCAAGCATAAAAACAAACAAAATAAAATAAATAAGAGCCATCAACAAAGCTCCCACTTTCTTAAATATATCAACTAACGTATTCATAAAACAACCACCTTTCTACTTCTTTTTAGAAGACTTATTATTATTGCTATTACTTTTTTTAGAACTAAATAAAGCACCTAAAAATTTAAATGGTAATGAAATAATACCAACCAATAATTTAACTAGTCCTTTTATTAATGATGTAACTAACTTAGAAATGCCCTTAGCAATACCAGATAATAAAGCAGAACTTCCACTTGTAAATAATGATATTACAATGGAAATAATAATAGGAAGTCCAATTATAGCTCCACCAATTATTAATAATGAGTACGGAAAATTATCATTAAACCAAGCAATTAATCGATCCCAAAAACTAACTTTTGGTAGATCATTAGCATTTACAGATGAAATTAAAGCACCACTATTACAACGAGCATTTACTACTTTCATATCTGTTGTATAATTAATACGCATTACAGATAAATCCTCAATAACATACTTATAAACATAAGAATCAGAATAATAAATAGGTAAAATATCAACTAAAACCGAAACTTGTCTATTTTCAAAAGATTGTCTAGCAGTATATTTTTTATCACTATTTTTCATAGCATTAGAAGAAAGCAAATTATAAAAATTACTATCAGACCAATTACTCAACCTATTTTTAGCCGGAATCACAAAATTACTTAAAGAAACATCCGAATCAGACCAAGAATCACTATATTCACTTTTTCTAAAAAAAGTATTATTTTCATTTTTTAGTGTTAAATAATTAGACGAATAATCATTAACCAATTCACGAGTAACATTATTTATATCATTAGCGTCAATTTCTTGAATACATTTTATAAAACTACAACCATTCCACATCGAATCTTTATCCTTACCCTTATATAACTTATAAGATAAATCAATTTCATTAATTACATCAATTTTTTTATTAGTATCAAAATTTAAATAAACAAATTCTGGAACAAATAAATCTTTTGAACCAAAATAAACCCAATGAAAATTTTCAGATATTTTTAAATATTCACTTTTATCATTAGAATTCAAAATACAAGAATAGCCATTTTCAAAAACATCAGAATATCTAGCCAAATCAGTAAGATTATAAGCATTTTTAAATGGTGTAGGACAATAATCAAATAAATCTTTTCCAGTTATAAATATGTATGAATCATAATCTAACTTAACATTACTTCCATCTTGATTATAAACACAACCAAAATCAATTTTACAACTACTTCCATTACTAAAAATTAAAGATGATATATCATATCTTCTCTTTAAATCACTATAAGTTGGCATTTTAAAATCAACTTTGTATTTAACAATATTAAGAAAATAATCTTTAGTATAAGAATCTACTTTTTGTGTTATACTTGATTCATTATATTTCAAAACAAAACTCGTAACATCTTCTTTAATAGAATACGGATTATAAACATACACATAGTTAACTATCTGTTTAGTATTACCACTATCAATATAAGACTCGCTTAAAGCAATTACATCTGTCTTATCATAATTCTTATCACTTATCAATTTATAGTCTTGATAATCAAGCCCTAATTGTGTAATATCATCTCTAATACTTGAAGTATCTGTAAATCTATAAGAGCCAGTATCAGCCAATGCTACATTACCAGTCATTAAAGCTAAAGGAACTAATGTAGTACATATACCAAATAATTTTTTAATCATAAAAATCACACACCTTTTTTAGAAGTTGTAGTTGTTGTAGTCGTCCCAGTTGTACCACCAGAGCCACCACTAAAAAGCCTTTTAAAAAACTCAACAATCTTATTCAACAAATTTAATATCCAATCATACCAATATTCTTTATCATCATCATTATCGTCATCTTGAATTAATTCTGTCTTAAGAAAAAAAGAAAAATCATCATATAAATCAGCATTTATTACTAAATAATATACACCAGTAGCAGTGCCAGTAAAGTGATATGTTTCATTGTCAGTTGAATCGCCACAAAATTCAGTTTGAAATCCACCATTTTGCTCAGATTCAAGCTTAGCTTGAGACCACGTGCAAGAACTACCATAAATATTAGGAACACCACACAATGTAATACCACAATCTTCATCAGGATGATTAATACCCCAACCTAACTTTAAAGTATAACCTACACCATTTTTAACATTAAAACGAATTCTAATTAAATCAGTACTAGAATCAGATTCAGAACTATGATTGAAAGCACCACCAGAAAGCCAATATTTTCCATCATCTTCTTTAGCATACGTAGCATTAGCCCAAGTAGAAGCAGATTCCAAAGAATAAGTATCATCAGATACAGCACTTCTTTTTACAATTCTTTGATTATCCTCTAAATTTTGAACAATAGCTTCTTCTTGAACACTATCGCTTACACCATTTAATACTAACGGAATTACCAATAAACTTGATAAAGCTCCCATAGATAAAATTTTTAATAAAAGTTTATTTTTCATTAAATCACCAATCCTTTTTTATTAAATAATTAAAAAAAATAAGAAAAAAAGTGGTGAGCAAAAAAGCTCACCACAAACAAATATTACCAAACAATATATTCTGCCTCATTATTATTATCATCAGTTGTAATATCTGGATCAGTTGTAACCTCTGGAGTTGTTACAGATGATTCAACCTTATCAGTTGTCTTAACATCAGTATCTTTATTTCCACCAAAAAGACCAGTTATAAAATTCCAAATCTTTTTAAAGAAATTACCAATACCCTTGAAGACTCTTACAAACCAATTTTCTGCTTTAGTATCATCTTTATTATTATCCTTATTAGTATCATCTTTTTTATCATCATCAGTCTTATTATCATCTTTCTTATCATCAGAAGCCATTACATAAGATTGATAATCAAGGCTATACATTGTAGTATCACCAGTAACATTATTAGTTACCATATAACGAACTACTTGTGATTCAGTACCATTAGCAACAAATCCATCAGATAATACCTCAACAGAGCAATCTTGAGCATTTATTTTATCTTGGTATAAATACATAAAGATATTTAATAAATTCTTATAAGTAATCTCTGTACCAGAAGCAACTTTCATAATTGTTATATCATCAGAAGATTTAATAAAAATAACTGGTGCTGTAATATCAAGACGCTCAACATTAACACTAATTTCTGTTGCATTTCCAGTCTTATCAACAGACCTTAATACAACAACATACTTACCTACTTTATTTTCAATTGTTGATGATACAATACTTATTGCACAACTTCCGTCAACTTCATCAGTAGCAGTAAATTGAGCTTTAACTTGTTCAGATGTAATATACTCACCAGATTTAATTGAACCACCACCAGAAACGTTAGGTGTAATTACTGGGGCAATTGTATCATAAATAAATGTTAAATCACTAGCAACATTTCCTAATGAATCTTTTAATTCTGTAATCTTATTAGTGCCTTGAACAAGATTATCAGCACCTAAAGTAATTTCCTTTGTCTTAGCATTTACTTCAATTAAAGTACCATTTAACTTAAACGATACAATATTAGAATAAGTATCAGCAAGTGTAATAGTTACAGATTTATTTAATCTTGTAGAACTATTAATACCAGTAATTGTAGGTGCAGACTTATCAGAAATAAACTTAATTATTTTGCCATTTCCTTGATTATCAGTAGCCTTTAATATATGTGTTCCATCAGCATAACTTGAAGCATTAAAAACAAATTCTCCGTCAGCCAATATAACAGATTTATCATCAATAGTTACAGATTTAATTCCAGAACCAGAATCACTTACTCTAACATTAGCAGACATAATTACTTGATTATTAGTAATACCAGTAATCGTAGGAGAAATTGTATCTCTTACGCACACATTAAATGTAGCGTCAGTATAATTATCACTTGTATCAGTACCCCTAATAGTTACACTATAAGTGCCACAATTAGTATTTTGTTTATAATTATTAGTTACAATAGTTTTAGAGATACTTGAATCATAATTATCACTAAATGTGACATTATTAAGTAAATCGGCTTCACTTAATTTACTAGGACATTCAACATACATTGTTGATTGTTTAATACTATATGAAGGTTTTTCAAAATCACCAATCAATACATTAAATGTTAATGTTGATTCATTACCAGCCTTATCAGTCCAGCTTAATACTAATGGATACGTACCAGTTTTATCATAATTAATATTACCAGATTTAATTATTAAGTTATTTGTAATATCTCCGTCAGTGTCATCTGTTACTTTAAATATTTTTTGATTTAACAAATATTCTTTAGTTAGACGAGTTGAAGTTTTAACTGGTAAACTAATAGCATACTTAGAAGCCGTAACTACTGGTTCTTGTGTATCAATAACATCATCTTGAGTTAATTCTGTCATTAAATGAAAAGTAAACCCATCATATAAATCAGCATTAATTACTAAAAAATACACACCAGAAGAACCACCAGTAAAATGATATATTTCTGTATCACCCATTTCATCACCAAAAAATTCAGTTTGAAATCCACCTTTAGTTTTAGAAGCAAGTTTAGCTTGACTCCACGTATCAGAACTACCAGTAATATTTGGAACACCACACACAGTAATTCCAGAATTTTCCTCAATATTATAAAAGCCCCAACTTAATTTTAAAGTATAATCGACACCATTTTTAACTTTAAAAGCAATTCTAATTAAATCAGTACTCGAATCCGCTTCAGCACTATGTTCACTAGCAGAACCATGAAGCCAATATTTTCCATCATCATTATCTTTAGCATATGTAGCATTAGCCCAAGTCGAAGCAGATTCCAACGAATAAGTATCATCAGATACAGCACTTCTTTTTATACTTCTATAATTATCCTCAGCACATTCAGTAATAACTTCTTCTTGAACACTATCACTTGCACCATTTAAAACTAATGGAGTTACCAATAAACTTGACAAAGCTCCCACAGAAAAAACTTTTAATAAATGTTTATTTTTCATAAAATCACCAATCCTTTTTTATTAAATAATTAAAAAATAAACAAACAAAAAATAAAAAAATGATTGCAACTAAACAATCATTAAAAATAAAACATATAAAACAAAAAGGAAATCAAAATCGACTTCCTTTAAGAATCTTACTAGAATAATTAGAAAACCATCTCATAACCTCATAGCTTTACAAAAGAAACCTATATATCCATAAAGCCGATTACCCGTATTTTTTGGTATAGTGCCAAAGGCGATTATTCCACCTATCAATATTCTACTTCATTTTAATCTTAAAATCAAGTTTAGAACATTTATTATCAATACAAAATTTTTCAAACCTATCTTTATTTATATCAGATTCCATTAAAAAATCAAAAATAATTTTACTCTCTCTATTAGTAAAAGAAAGACCATCACAATAGGTTTTAACATCATTAATATAATTAGAATCAACCATAGTAAATAAAGTCTTATCAATCGAAGAATTAGAATTAAATCGACTATTATTACAAAAATCACTTAAAGGCAACCTAAGATTATTTTCAACCTTTTCAGTTGTATATGACATTATCTTAGCACAGCAAATTTTACCATTAGAACAAGCAATTCTTACATAATATCTAGGTTTACCACATTTCTTTTTCTTCTTATCACTATTTTTAGTATGATTCATAACAAAAAAATCAGTTTCTTTAAAAACCGGAAACCCCATATTAAACACCACCAATATAAAATATCTTATTACCTTTCATAATTACCACCTTATATGTTTTAATATAAATAACAATATTACAATACTTACAAAAGCAATATCAAAAGGATTATAAATATCATTCATGCAATCTTGAACAATAAATACGATCCAAATGATTGCCATAACAATTTCTGCCAAATTTAAAGCTTTATACAAAAAATAATAAAACTTTTTTAGCTTACCTTTCTTCTTATACTTTTTTCTCATAACAAAGAACCACCATACCTACTACCTAATGTTTTAAATGAATATGAATCAGATAATTCAAATATTCTAATAAAATCTTTATCTGTATAAGTCGTACTATTAGACTCAATATTCATATTAATTAATTCATTATTACTAAAAAAATAACTAGTTAAATCATTATAAAATTTCATATCAGAAGATAGCAAATAAGCATAATAATAAGAATTTACATTATCACATACCTTACGAACTATTCCACATACTTTTTTAATTACTTCTTCATCTGGATTCGTTATATGTAATTGATAATCTAAATTATCTGTTATTAATGCAAATCTAATATTATACTTATACATCTCGCTTCTAATATCTTCAAGTAAAAAATTAGATTTCTTAAAGCCACAAACAAAATAGCCTTTCATATAAATTACCTTGCAACATAATAAGCTAAATACATTCCTAATTCACGATTACAATTAAAATGCTTAACTTCGTTTAACCATTTTTCTATTTCACTTAAAACATAATTATTTAAATCTATTTTGTTTAACTTTGAAGAATGATAGAAAGAACCATAATGATAATATTCCATAACAAAATCATTATATAAGCGAGGCATAAAAGCTTGTCCACCATACCAAGGCGAATCAAGATTTACATTACAAGGAGCAACACAAACTTTTTCACCATTTAAATATGCTTTTTGAAAATAAGCTTTTGAAACTCTTTGCCAACCCTTAAATTGTAAATTTCTCATTAATATTCACCACCTTAATTAAAAATCTGGAAATAAATCTCGCATTACTTCTTTTATCATTGTAGGCACTGAATCACCACTTACACAAGTTACTTTATTTTTATAAATTCTCATATCATTAGTTAACAATACCACAAATTCATCATAACCAGTATAAACATATTTTAAAGTAATATTACTTGAATAAGCGTCACCCACTAATAAAGCATTTAACACCTCAATAGCATTAGCTTTCCTTTCATAAAACTTCTTAAATACTGGATTTCTACTTTGAATTCTTACAGATTCTACAATATCTGCCTCAAGTCTTTTATCTATTTTTTTGACTAGCATTTCACATCACTCCTTTTTTTCTATCTTGATAAAGTTTTAAATATTTTTCACGTTCTAAAATATAAATACCAAAAATTATTTTATTTTCTGCCATTTCTAAAGGTATAAAAAATATTATAGCTTTATTTTTAACATCAATTACATCAAGCATATCACATTGACCTTGAACAATTTTTTTATATAAAATTTCTAAACATTCTTTTATAAAAACTCTGTAATTATACATACTCAATTCATCAATAAAAGTACGAGAAATTTTAGTTTTGACTAAACTCGCAAATTGAACTTGTAAAGGTACACTATCATCATTAGCTATCTCTTCTAATTTATCTTTAAAATAAAGTGTTTGATATAATAAAGGTACTAAAGCATAAGACCAACTAGAAGTAAGAATACTTTCAACAATTTCAAAATTCTTATTTAAATCTTCAACAGATACATTATTTTTCATCACCATAAATTATTACCTCTTTAGCATTAGATCTTTTTTTACCATTACTATTAATACTTCTTTTTGCTAAAACTTCTTTAATCGTATATTTACTATCAGAAAATAATTGTCTAACATATTCTGTATCATTATTGCTAATCACAACAAAACAACCTTTTTCAATTAATTCATCACAATTTTTTTTTAAATCTAGCAAATCTTTTTTATTAAATCCGTCTTTAACATAAGAAGTAAATCCACTATTTTCATAGTCATAAGGTGGATCAAAATAAATAACATCACCACTTCTACAATCACTAATACATTTTCTAAAATCTTCATTTCTTATTACAACATTATTACTATTTAAATAATTACTTAAATTATTAATTTTATCTTTCATTGCAATATCAACTTTAGATAGTTGCTTACCCTTAGGCACATTAAAAAAACCTTTAGAATTAACTCTATACAAACCATTAAAACAAGTCTTATTTAAATAAATAATTCTTGAAGCTTTTACAACATCTGGTAATATTTTATAATCTTTTAATCTATCTAATTGTCTAACATCATAATAATAATTAGAATCAGAATAATGTTTATCTTCGTGAATAGTAAGTAAGTAAGTAAGTAAGCTTGGTTTTTCTTTTATTGCTTTATACACATTAATAAGCTCAGAATTTAAATCATTAATTATTGTATTATTATATTCAAGTGCAAAAGCAACCGAACCACCACCAACAAAAGGCTCATAATATCTATTATGACCATTTAATTTTGGTTGAATAATAGGTATTAATTCATCTAATAATTGTCTTTTTCCTCATTTCATTTAATTTTAATTTATTTTTTATATAGCAAAAAAGAGATAACCCCTTTTAAGAGCTATCTCAATTTACAAAACATTTTTTTAATTAAATTGTAGAAACAGATGAGTCTTCATCTTCACCAACTTCACCAATATCATAGAATTGAACTTTTGATTCTGGGTGTTTAGCATTATGAATCTTAATAAGAATAATAGTATCATTTCTTAAATAAGCTTTACTAGTCTTCTTATTGTTATTAAAACGATCTGTTGAATAACCACCATTAAATACAACACCCTCACAAATAGGAGCTACACAAGTATATGCTCTTGGATAAGATATTTCACCAGTAATAGGATTTTCTTTCTTATTTTTAACCGGAAGCATTGAAACCAACTTAACTAATACTTCTGTTTTAGCACCTATAATTTCTGGACGTAACTCTTTTAAAATCAATGATTTTTCTGTTGTTAAACTATCTTGAAGTACAACATTATCAGCAAGCATTAAACTTAAATGAACATAAGATGATTTCTTATCCTTAGTTTTCTTAATTTCAGCTTTTAAAATACCTTTAGCAAACTTCTTCTTATCTTCATCAGTTAACTCAGACAACTTTTTATAAGCAATAGTAGACTTAAACTCATCATCTTGAATCAATAATTGTGACTCATCAAGCATATCTTCAAGTCGCTTTTCTTTTGCAACTTCCTTAGTATCAGAAGTCTTAACATCTTTTACTTCTTTAGCTTCCTTTACTTCAACATTCTTTTCAATTTTTGTATTTTGTAAATTTTCCATAATAATTTTAATACCTTTTTTCTAACTACTTCTTCTTCATTAGCACCTTTCTTTAATTTTATTTTTTTTATTATTAATTAATTTTAGATAAATAAATTACCTAATTACTTATTACCTTTTACAGATAACATACCATTTAAAAAATAATAAATAGCAAGTGGACTATCACTTGCACACAGAACTAGACCTTGTTTATCAGATACAACATTCTTTGTAACTCCGTCAATTACTTCTGTATCAACAACAGCTTCTAATTCTTTAGCTAACTTATTAATCGTTAATTGACTAATAACATAAGCATTTTGTGAATTTTTACTATTTTCACCATACCAAAGCTCACTCATTTATTTTAATTTCCTTTCATTTAATTTATGTTTGATTTTTTTTAAACAAACATTAACAAAATTAATTATCAAACTTTATTAAAAAGTAAAATACTCATCAACACATGATCTAATACTATTAATACTCATTAGCAATGATTCTAATAATTCTTCATTTACACGAGATACATTAATATCAAATGTAGGTTTTACACCACAACGATTTTCAAATCTAAAAGTAATAACATTTGTATTTTTTCCAAAGACTCTAACAACTACTACATCATTAGTAACATTAATTGTTTTACTTGTAATAAATCCATACTTTTTAAACAAATTCAAATCAAGATTATCTTTAACAATTCGAGTACATAATCTACTAAAATCATAGCTTAAAGCTTGTGAATAATCTACTTTCCTATAATTCCTTAAACCTTGCATAAAACACCTCATTAAATCAAAATAAAAAGGCTACTTATATAAGCAACCTTTTATTTAATATTAAATTATAATTTTACATAACAAATTGAATATCTAAATTTTCATCAGTAAATTTTTTTCCGTCTTCCAACACAAAATTAAAAAACAAATCATCAAAAGAATCAAAAGAATATTCTTCTTCAGAAGTACCAATAAGATACTTGCCATTCTCATATCCCAACCAATATGGAATAATCTTCGTAAGTTTTCTAGCCTTATCATCATTAGGCAAAGCATATTCAAGACCATAATAATCATCTTCATCTATTTCATTATCTTTTAAATAGTCATATACACCCTTTAATTCATCATAATAATATTGACTAAGAGCATTCATCTTAATAGCACCTCTTTCATTTTATATTTTCCTTTTTCTTCTTAATTTCCTCATCTTTTTTAATAAAACTTTTGTTTCATTATCAAGTCTATGAAATTTATCGTGTCTTACTTCATATACTGGTTTATTATCTTTATCATAATATTCAATTTTAGGAGTTTCATTATGATAATGAACACCCCTTACATTATCATTTTTATCATAATCAACATCAACTTTACGATAAATAGATAACTTAGACTCATCATCAATCTGGTACTTATTAATAGAATCTAAAAAAGTAAATCCAGTTGCATTTAAATGAATATTACCATATCCAACTTTAACAAATATATCTAAAGGAAATAAATATTGATTGACAATATATTTTTGACAACCATTATCACCAATAACGGCTAAAGCACGTCTTTTCACTTTAACATACAATTTACCATTTCTAGTATCTTCATACAAATAATTACCATATTCATCTTCATAAGCAGACTCTTTATTAACTTTACCAAGTTTATTATACTTCATTAAATAAAACCTTTCAATTAATATCTTCTGTTTTTATGAGATTCAACAGTAAATTCAATTGCTTCTGTTAACGGACAACCTTTAATAAGCTCATTATAAATTAAAGCGTCTATCATCTCTAAAGCGTCCATTTCATCATATTGATTTCTTTCGTACTCTGTTTCTTCAAGTATATCACCCAAAAAATTAATAGCACTATCGCAACCAAGATACCAATCATCTGTATTAAATGCACTAGGAAGTCCACTACACCATTCATGGAAAGCTTGACCATAAGACTTAAAATAACGTAATCTTTTTTTAATGTCTTCATTAGTAAAGCCAAATTCAGCAACTATAAAATTTTGTAAAATCCATTTACAAATATAATTAAAATCAGCACCAACTTTATAATCATACCAATTATCAACATCAGTAGCCTTATCATTATAATTGTCAATTATCAACTGACGAATTTTCTGACGAACAATTTTACTATTTGCTCTTAACATTTTTTCACCTACAATCTTCCATTATATCTAAATATTGTACGTTCTAATTCTTCTCTACCATACATACTTAAATCTTTATTAAATTTATCATAACATTCTTTAGGAGTTGTAAATCCAAAAGTTATTTCTCTTATAGAACCAGTCTTATTACCAACTAAAACAATTTTATATCCACTATTAGCTTGTTGAAGTGCAAACTTAATATTAGTTGTATCATCTAAATGATATCGTTCATTTAAATCAAGAATTAGACAAGCTAATTTATCTCTATACTTATTTTTCATAAACATTTTTCCTTTCACTAAAAAATAAAAATTAAGAGATAATCATTAAATACTATCTCTTAACTAATTCAATATTTAATTAAAAATATCCTCGATTTTTTGGAGGCATTAACATTTTTGGTTGTTTATAAGTAGAATCAGATAAAGAATCTTCAAAAACATCTGCGTCATAACTTTTTTCTTGAACAACACCATTTTGTATTTCATCATAAATAGAAACTAAATATTTCATTTTTTTAGTAACAGCTCTAGGATTACCATAACCAGAATCCCAACCGCCCTTTTTAATAGCCTTACGACAAAATTCAACAGACTCTTCTAAATCGTGACCACCAAGGCCTTTATGTTTAGTTACACATTCATAAGCTTCAATCCAAGCTTTCATATTAGCAATATCTCTTTTGCCAAATTTTACATAAGTAGCTTTAATTTCACCATCTTCCATAATAGGAAGTCCTTTTTCATCATAATGTTCAACTTTCTTCATTCTATGTTTAACATATCTCTTATAATTTTCATAAGTTTGTTGTAAACTTAAACCAGAATATCTCTTTGCCATTTTTAAATACCATTTTAACCTTTCATTTTTAAAAATTTAACTTTTGATTTCTTTTCATAAAACAAAACCATTTAAACAAAACATAAGATCTTTTAATTGAAAGAAATAAAACATTGAATCTTCAGATTGATTCAACAACCGATTTATAAAAACAAAAAGAGCATTATTAAAATAAAGCTCAATCGTTATTTATATATTAATGTTAATCAAACAAGCTTTTCACCTTTTATAAGGCTAATCGTTTAAAATCACTTATTACAGCTGTATTTATTATTCTGACAAGCTTGATAAACGAATTCTTTTCTCTATTTCAGAGTTATAAGGGAGCAACCCCTTGTCTAGCCTAACTAGACTACTTCATCTGCTATTTTTAGAGTGCAGATTCTCTTTATTTTTCGTTGTAAATGTTTTTATTACAACGTTAGTATTCTTAATTAAGAGGCTTCAAAACTCAGAAAGATGAGTAAACAAACGAATCATAAAAAATAAGCCTCATCTTATATATGTATAGTAATTTGCAAAAATCTAATTTAAAGGAGGTATAAATTTTAATTCTGAAAAAGAGAAAGCAGAATTAAGATAATCATTATGGAATCAGAAGCAAGCACCCCAATAAAAAACTTCTGAGAAGCCTTTTAATTAAGAATACTAATTATGACATAATTAACTCTAATCATCACAATTAGTCAACGTTATCAACAACGTATTAATATATGTATTTGTCAAAGAGCTTGATTATAGGACTTACAAATAATCAAACCTTTGACAAACCACTGAAACCATATTATAATAAAAGTGTGAGTAATATTATAGATATGGAATCAATGATTGTAAAAATCGATCATAAAGCCTATTCTTTTTATTATTAGAAAATCTGGTTATTTATGATGATTCATATTTAACCATTTTTTCTATATTGTAAATGTAATCTATTACACCTTACGACTAAATTATAGCACAACGGATTGTGTAATGCAATACACTTTTTAATATTTTTTATCTTTTTTTTGAAAGGAAGTTTTAATATGAATTATTCAAAGAAAAACATTAAATATCTTGTTAAGAAAAACGGAACACAAAAACACTTCGGGGAAATAACCGGTATAAAAATCGATACATTAAAAAGCATAACAAGTAGAACATCAATACCCTCAATCGACACTTTAATTCAAATTCACGATACTTTAGGAATATCACTTGATGACTTAGTATTTAAGGATCTAGAAGAAATCAATAATACCAATAAGGAGAATAATTAATATGTTCAAAAAAACTAAACGCTTTAACCCAGAATATGAATATCTAGTTAACGAATTAAAGCTAAAGAAAACTAAAAATTGTTTAGCAGAAATGTCATATCAACAATTAAAGGATTTTTATTATCATTATAATTTACAAAATTTAACATATGGACCATTAGACTATACTTTCAAAAAAATATTAAAAATCATTTACAAATTTAAATTCTTTCATAGCAATGAATCAGAAAAATCAACTTGGTTTTTAAATATGAAACATACTTATGAATTATTAAGTCAAATACATAATATTGAATCAAAAAATTTAACAATTAGTTTTGAAGCTTTAATTGCAAATGGAAGAATTGATACATTAATTGAAACTAACAAAGGTATTTTCGTCATTGAATATAGTCATTTAAAACCAGATAGAAATTATGAAACTAAAAAAGAAATCAAGCAAAATCAATTAAATTCATATTGTAAATATTTATGCAAAGTCACAAACGGAACAATAGTAGGAATGATTTATTTTGATAATATAGATGAAACAATAAATAGAACGCTAGAAACTTTAAAAGACTTCTTAAATTAAACCTTGAAAATTATGTTCAAGAACTACATCATCATAGCCATTATCAGAAATACATCTATAAACTATTAAATCTGCCGAATATTCAAATTTTAAATCTCTACCATATTTATTCATCAAATAATCTTCTAAAAGAGATTTTTCAGCATAAAAATTAGCATTAGCGTAAATCTTATCAGATAACAATCTTGGAAATTCTTTTTCAAATTCAATCTCAAAATGAAATTCACCAATTTCCTTAGTTTTAGAAAATTTAATAAGCTTTCTACTTCTAGCCGTACCAATACAAGAATAAACATATCTATAAAAACAATTATTTTTCATTTTAAACACCTCACAACACATTTTTATTTATTAATTGCTCAATTAGCTACTTCTCATTTAAAAGCTTGTCTAAAGCTAATACTTTAATCATAGAAAGGAAATAACCATTTATGAATATTTATTCAGATAAAAAATTAAACTATTTCATTGAACATCTTAATATCAAATACAAAGACTTCAAGAACCAATCAAATTATTATAATGAAGATAAAATTTTATTACATTGTAAATATAAACATTTAAAAGAAATCTACAATTTCTTACATCTAAACAAGTTTGAATCTACTTTTAGTGTTAAAAAGAAAGAAATCATCATAAATAACACTAAAAATTTACTTACAAAATTAAATTCATCATTTACAGAAACTTCAAAATTTAATGATGATACTAAAAATTATTTAACAATCTTAACTAAGCTTTGCAGAATAACAGATTCATTAGCTTATCACTTAATTTACAATCCAGAAATAATTATAAATTTTACAAGCAATGATAAAATCACAAAAATAACTATAACTAAAAATAGCAAAGATTTTATTATACTTTTCTGTAATACAGATTTTTTCGATACATCTAACGCAATTAATAAAAAACTAAGTAAATTTTCAAACTATGATAATTGTCATAGTCTTTTAACTGGATTTTTAAAAGATGATGAATCGAAAATCATTAATGAATACAAATCATTTTACAATGAGTTTTAATATATTCTTTTTCTTCATTACTAAAATAATCAGTTTTACTTTTTGGAATATCACTTCTAATTACCCCCTCAAAATAACAAGGCATAAAATAATTTAAAGAATTAACTAAATCAATGCGAAGTATACGAATATAGAAATAACATTCATATTCAAAAGAATCACCATATTTCTTTTTCAAATCATCAAAATAATATTTTGCAAGATTATAAGAATTATATTTCATACCCTTATATTCATCTTGACTTAAAGTACCATTTTTTATTTTTTCTTCAAGTTTATCACAACGAATACAATCTTGATATGCTTCTTCTTCAATCTTAAAATAACCATAATCAGAAAAATTACCAAATGACACTTTATGTTTACACTTACCATAACCAGAAACCCTTATTACAACAATAAAACTACGCATTTAAATCACCTACAATCAATTTTTATTTTTAAAATATATAATTAACCATTTCATAATTAAAATTTATTTTAACCATAACCATATACAAAATTTACCATTAAACTAGAAAAGATTTAAAAGATTTTTTCTAGTTTTTTTATAAAATCATACGTAAGACATATATATGAGTATAATATTTTTTTGAAATATATTAATACAAAGGAGATTTTAATTATGAATGAAAATATTTCAGCTAAAGACTTACTAAATTTAATTTTAGGAAATCAAGAAACACCAACAATTACAGAAAATAAAGAAATGGATTTAAATGAAGCAATCTCTTATTTTCTAAATAATCAAATCAAAAATTCTATTGAAACTCTTAAATATTATAAAATTGAATTTAATTGCTTAAGACCATATTTCAAAATGTACAATATAAAATCAACTAAAGACCTTAATAATGATTTTGTAAATAAATTAATCACAATCAAAAAAAATGAGGGAGTTAAAAATATCACTATAAATAAAATGCTAGGTACTATTAAAATTATGCTAAACTTTTTGATAAAAGAAAATTTAATTACCGAAAGTCATATTACAATATCAAACATAAAATTTAAACAAGCAAAAATTACAATACCAACTAAAGAAGAACTTTTAAAATTTAAAAATTACATTGATACAAAAGCTTCATTAAAATATCAAGTTATTTTTTACATTTTAATTGATACTGGTTTAAGGCGAAGCTCAATCGCAAATCTTCTAATTTCTGATATCGATCTTAATGAACAATCAATAATACCATCGCACACTAAAGAAAATAACGAAATAAAAGTTTATTTTGGTAATAAAACTAAATCTCTTATTTCTAAATTTATTGAAACTAATAAAAAATTAAAATCAAAATATTTATTTCCTAGTCAAAACCCATTAAAGCCCATACCACCTACTACAATTACTAAAAATTTTAGTAAAATAAGAAATAAATTAGGAATAACATCAATATCACCACATAGACTAAGACACTATTTTGGAACAAATTTAATCAAAAATAATGTAAATCCAGAAATTGTTAGAAAGCTTTTAGGACATTCTTCTTTACGTATGACACAACGATACATTGATTTAAATGATGAAGATTTAAAATCAGTCTCAATAAATTGCTCAATAGCAGACAATATTGAGGGGAACTAGAATTTAATCTAATACTCTTTCTATAATCTATAAAACAAAAAAGCTTAGCCAATAAACACTAATTAATGTCTTGGCTAAGCCATTTTTTAAATATTAAACCAAAATAATATTCTTTTATTCAAATTCAATTGTAGCAGGTGGTTTAGATGTACAGTCAAGTAGTACTCTATTAACTCCTGCTACTTCATTTACAATTCTTCTTGAAATCTTATCTAAAACATCATAAGGAATACGAGCCCAATCAGCTGTCATTCCATCAATTGATGTAACTGCACGTATTGCAATTGCATAATTATAAGTTCTTCCATCTCCCATTACTCCTACACTCTTCATATTAGTTAAAGCGGTAAAGTATTGCCAAATTTCCTTATCAAGCCCTGCAGATGCTATTTCCTCTCTTAAGATTGCATCACTTTTACGGACTATTTCAAGTTTTTCTTCTGTTATATCGCCTATAATTCTAATTGCAAGTCCAGGACCTGGGAATGGTTGACGCCACACAATTTCATAAGGAAGTCCCATTTCGAGACCTAAAGCTCTAACCTCATCCTTAAATAAAACATTAAGTGGCTCAATAAGCTTAAACTTCATATCCTTTGGAAGTCCACCAACATTATGGTGAGATTTAATTGTTTGAGCGGTAGCAGTACCTGACTCAATAACATCTGTATATAATGTACCTTGAGCAAGAAAATCAAAATCACCAAGCTTACGTGATTCCTCATCGAAGCAATATACAAATTCATTACCAATAATTTTACGCTTCTTTTCAGGATCCGTAACCCCCTGAAGCTTCGATAAAAAACGCTCCTTAGCATTGATACGAATAACATTCATATCAAATTTCTTGCAGGCAGCCATTACCTCATCGCCTTCATTTTGTCTTAAAAGCCCATGGTCAATAAACATGCAAGTTAAATTATGGCCAATTGCCTTATGAAGTAAAACTGCTACAACAGTTGAATCAACTCCACCTGAAAGACCGCATAATACTTTTTTATCTTTAACTGTTTTTCTAATTTGTTCAATCTGCATATCAAGATAATTTTTCATTGACCAATTATTATTAGCATGACAAATTTCAAAAACAAAGTTATGAAGCATTTTATTACCATTAACTGTATGTCTTACCTCAGGATGGAACTGAACACAATAAATCTTCTTTTCTTCATTGGCAATGGAAGCTACAAGACCATTTTGTGATTTAGCAAGAAGCTTAAAGCCTTGAGGAATTTTAGCAACATGATCACCATGACTCATCCAAACCTCTTCTTCATCATATAAATCCTTAAATAATAATGATTTATCTTCAATTAGAATATTCATCTTACCATATTCACGCTTAGGACTACTTAAAATTTCACCCTTAAAATACTTAGCTGTAAGCTGCATACCATAACAAATTCCTAAAATAGGAAGACCTAAATTAAAAATTTCTTCATCCACTTTAAATGCATCATCATCATAAACAGATTTAGGCCCACCTGAAAAAACAATTCCTTTTATCCCTTCCATTGCTTTAATTTCTGAGGCTTTAATCGTATGAGGTAAAAGAGCACTATACACACCCATTTCTCTAATACGACGGGCAATTAATTGATTATATTGAGATCCAAAATCTAAAACAATAATCTTATCAGTCATAAAAACTCCTACTTAGAATAATTTGGTGCTTCTACTGTAATTTCAACATCGTGAGGATGTGACTCAAGAAGACCCGCATTTGTAATTCGAATAAATTTAGCAACTTCCTTTAAGGTTGGAATATCCTTAGCTCCGCAATATCCCATACCAGAACGAATACCACCACATAGCTGATAAACTGTATCTGCAACAGGGCCTTTAAAGGCTACTCTTCCTTCAATACCTTCTGGTACAAGCTTTTTAGCAACTGTATCCTTCTTTTGGAAATATCTATCAGCTGAACCACGCTTCATTGCAGCAAGAGAGCCCATACCAACGTATGACTTAAAACGACGGCCATTAAATATTATCTCCTCACCTGGTGCTTCAGAGCAACCTGCAAGTAAGGAACCAAGCATTACACAATCTCCTCCCGCCGCAAGTGCCTTAACAACATCACCAGAAAGCTTAATACCACCATCAGCTATAACACAGCATCCACGCTCTTTAGCATATTCATAAACATCATTTACCGCCGTAATTTGAGGTACACCAACACCAGCTACTACACGAGTTGTACAAATAGAACCAGGTCCAATACCAACCTTAACAGTATCAACACCTGCATCAATTAACTCCTTAGCAGCTTCCTTTGTTACAATATTTCCTGCAACTAAATTTAAAGTAGGATATTTAGCTCTTATCTTTTTAACCGCATTAATAACATTTTCTGAATGTCCATGGGCTGAATCAATCGTAATAATATCAACACCAGAAGCCACGAGTGCATCAACACGCTCCATCATATCAGCACCAATACCAACTGCAGCTCCACAACGTAAACGACCCTTTTCATCCTTACATGCATTAGGATAATTTTTAGCATTATCAATATCCTTAGTTGTAATTAGTCCTACTAAATGATTTTTATCATCAACAATAGGAAGCTTTTCAATACGATGATTCCACAAAATTTGACGAGCCTCTTCAAGCGTTGTACCCTCAGGAGCCGTAATTAAATGCTCATGCGTCATAACTTCTGATATTTTAGTATCATCAGGTGTAAGATATTTTAAATCACGAGCAGTTAAAATACCAACAAGTACACCCTTTTCATCAACAATAGGAAGACCTGAAACATGATACATTGACATAATTTCGAAGGCGTCCTTTGTTGTTTTATCCTTAGTCATCGTAACGGGATTAATAATCATACCCGCTTCATTACGCTTAACTAAATCAACCTCACGAGCTTGTTCTTCAATTGACATATTCTTATGAATAAAGCCAAGTCCCCCCTCACGTGCAAGAGCAATCGCAAGCTCTGATTCCGTAACAGTATCCATCGCTGCAGATACAATTGGGATATTAAGCTCAATATTCTTTGTTAAATGGGTTTTTAATGAAACCTCAGAAGGTAAAACATTAGACTTTTGAGGTACTAAAAGTACATCATCAAAAGTTAAGCCAATGCGAATATCATCAAATTTAGACATATTATTAATCCTCCAATCCTAACCTCTTATAAATATATCCAACCTCTTTAAAATAATAATCAAGAGTAAAGCATGCATCAATTTCTTCCTTAGTTAAATGCTTTAAAACAGCCTCACTTTTCTTAAGAAGCTCTTGGTAATCAATATTATTGTTATAGGCCTCCATCGCAATTGGCTGTACTGTATCATAAGCCTCCTCACGTACAAGGCCCTTAGAAATTAAAGCATAAAGTACTCTTTGAGCAAAAATAACCTTATTAGTCATATAAATATCTTTAAGCATCTTTTCAGGATATACAACCAAATTTTCTAAAATTCCTTTAAAACGATTTAACATATAATCTAATAAGCAAGTCGCATCTGGTAAAATAATTCTTTCTGTTGAAGAATGAGAAATATCTCTTTCATGCCACAATGCAATATTTTCATAAAATGTAAGCATATACCCACGCATAACTCTAGAACATCCACAGATATTTTCAGAAGAAATGGGATTACGCTTATGAGGCATAGCACTTGAACCCTTTTGTCCCTTACTAAAAGCCTCTTCGGCTTCATGAACTTCGGTTCTTTGAAGATTTCTAACCTCTAGGGCCATCTTTTCAAGCTCAGATGCAATAAGAGCTAAAACAGCCATATAGTGAGCATGGCGGTCACGCTGAATAACTTGTGTTGAAATAGGAGCATATGAAATATCAAGTGCCTTACAAACATATTCTTCAATAAATGGTGGAATATTACAAAAGTTCCCAACTGCGCCTGATAATTTACCAACTTCAATTTCTGCTACAACATCATCAAAACGCTTAAGCATTCTTTGCATATCAGAATACCATAAGGCCCATTTAAGACCAAATGATGTAATATCGGCATGAATACCATGGGTTCTTCCAATACAAGGTGTATTTTTAAATTCTAAGGCTCTTTTCTTTAAGACAGCCATAATATCTAAGATATCCTTGCGTAATATTTTATTAGCCTCTTTAATTAAAATCGCATTTGCTGTATCAACAACATCCGTTGAAGTAAGACCATAGTGAATCCACTTTCTTTCTTCTCCCAGTGATTCTGATATAGTTCTAGTAAAGGCTACTACGTCATGCTTAGTTTGTGCTTCAATTTCTTTTATTCTTGAAATAGTAAATGATGCCTTATCAAGCTTAGGAAGATCCTCCTTAGGAACCACACCAAGCTCTGACCAAGCCTCAGCATTTTTAAGTTCTACCTTCAAATAGGCATTAAATTTAGACTCTTCCGTCCAAATATCTCTCATACATTTACGACTATAGCGTTCAATCATTTTATTTTTCCTCCATATGATGTAAATATGCTTCAAGTGTATTTTGCATTAAGCAACAAATTGTCATAGGACCCACACCACCAGGCACCTTTGTAATAAAGGATGCTTTAGGCTCACATGATGAAAAATCACAATCACCACATAGCTTATGTGTTTGAGGGTCTCTATTTACACCAACATCAATTACAACTGCACCATCCTTAATAAAATCAGCTGTAACATATTTGGGTTTACCAATTGCGACAATTAATATATCGGCCTTTCTTGTAATTTCCTTAACATTTTCTGTACGAGAATGCACAATTGTCACAGTCGCATTTTGATCTAAAAGAAGCTTAGAAATTGGAAGCCCTACAATATCTGATCTTCCCATTATAACGGCATTTTTACCAGCAAGAGGAATGTTTGCGGAATTAAGAAGACTAATAATTCCTCTTGGTGTACAAGGTATCATACCTTCTCTTTTTTGCCACAAGGCAGCGACATTTAAAGGATGAAAGCCATCAACATCCTTATCCAGTCTTATTCGTTCAATAACATGCTCCTTGTTAATATGTAACGGAAGGGGAAGTTGTACTAAAATACCATCAACAGTATCATCATTGTTAAGCTCATCAATTTTAGCTAAAAGTGATTCTTCTGTTATATCATCCGGTAAACAAATAGTTGTATTTTCAATTCCAATCTCAAGGGAAGCCTGCTCCTTACCCTTAACATAAGATTTTGATGCTGGATCATCACCAACAAGAACGACGACAAGATGAGGCAAACGCTCATAAACCCTTTTATAATAAAGGATCTCCTCCTTCATTTTTTCTTTAATACTAAGTGATAGCTCTTTGCCACTAATAATTCTTGCCATAATTTCCTCCTAAAGTGATCGATGTCCAATATCAGTTCTATGATATAGATTATTACATTTAATCTTACTTACCTCTAAATTAGCATTTTGTTGGGCCTCAAGCAAAGTTTTACCTTTAGCCACAACAATTAATACTCTACCACCATTAGTGTAGTATTTGCCACCATCTTCTTTAGTTCCCATATGATAAATAATACCATTAACATCATTAAGGCCTTCAATTAAAAAGCCCTTTTCATAAGATGAAGGATAGCCCTTGCTTGCAAGGACAACACCAAGATAGTACATAGGATCAAATGTAAGCTCGACCTTATTTCCATCTATTATATCACAAAAAACCTCAAATAAATCATTTTTTAATTTAGGAAGAACAACTTCCGTTTCAGGATCTCCAAAGCGAGCATTAAATTCAATCACTTTAATACCATCCTTAGTCTTCATAAGGCCCCCATATAATACACCCTTAAACGGACGACCTTCAGCCATTAAAGCTAAAGCTGTAGGCTCCATTATATGCTTAAGAGCATATTCTTTGTCTGAATCGTTAATAATTGGTACACCACTATAAGCCCCCATACCCCCCGTATTTGGACCTAAATCATTATCATACGCACGCTTATGATCTTGGCTTACCTCCATAGGATAAACCTTATCATTTGAAACAAAGCACATAAAAGAAAACTCCGGACCCTCAAGATAATCTTCAATTACTACGGATGAACTTCCAAATTCTTCATCGATTAACATATCCTTTAGGGTTTCTTCAGCCTCTTCTAAGGTTGTAGCTATTACAACACCCTTTCCTGCTGCAAGTCCATCATATTTTAAAACAATTGGCAGGCTATGTCCCCTAACATAATTAATTGCCTTTTCATAATCAGTAAAAACCTCATAGGAAGCAGTAGGAATATGGTATTTTTTCATCAAATCTTTAGCATAGGATTTTGATGTTTCTATTTCTGCTGCCTTTTTAGTCGGACCAAATATTTTTAAGCCTGCAGCATTAAATTCATCTACAATTCCGGCAGCTAAAGCCATTTCCGGACCAACAACAGTTAAATCAATTTTTTGCTTAATTGCAAACGCCTTTAAAGCCTCAACATCTGTTTCCTTAATCGGAACAAGTGTTGCTATTTGAGCTATTCCAGCATTTCCAGGAGCACAATATATTTCACTTACATACTTAGATTTACTAAGTGCTAAGGCAATAGCGTGACATCTACCGCCAGCACCAACAATTAATACCTTCATAATTAATGCTTAAAATGACGCATACCTGTAAATAGCATGCACATTCCATTTTCATTAGCCACGTTAATTGACTCTTCGTCACGAATAGAGCCACCAGGCTGAACAATCGCAGTCACACCAAATTCTTTAGCATATGAAACTGTGTCTCCAAATGGTAGGAAGCCATCAGAAGCTAAAACTAATTCTTTTGTATAACCCTTAGCACGTGCCTCTTCAAGGGCAAGCTTAGCTGAACCAACACGATTCATTTGACCTGCGCCAACACCTAGGGTTACACCATCCTTAACTACAACAATTGCATTTGACTTTACATGCTTTACAATCTTAAGTCCAAATTGCATATCGCTTAACTCTACAGGTGTAGGATGCCTCAAGGTTACAGTCATCGAATCATCTACCTTAACCATCTTAATATCACTATCCTGTTCAAGAATACCACCATTTACACTCACATATTGCTTAGATGGAGTGGTAGGACCAAGCTTATATTCAATTAATCTTACATTTTTACGCTTTGAAAATTCAACTTTTGCTTCATCGGTGAATTTAGGAGCTAAAATAACCTCCAAGAAAAGGGGAGCTTTTTCTTCACCATTTTGAGGAATTGTATATTTCATAAGCTTAGCAGCTTTCTTATCAATCACCTGATTAGTTGCGACGATTCCTCCATAAATAGAAACCGGATCAGCATTATAGGCTTTAGTCCATGCATCAACCAAATCCGAACCAATAGCCGCACCACAAGGGTTCATATGCTTTAGACCTACTGCAAAAGGAATAGATGGATCAAATTCACGAACAATCATCAAAGCGGCATTAGCATCCTGAATATTATTATATGATAGTTCCTTACCCTGAAGCTTTGTAGCATTTGCTAGGCTATAGCTTCCAGGATTTAAACTATAAAAGTTAGCCGCTTGATGAGGATTTTCACCATATCTTAAGGTTTGGCATAAAGGCGCTTCAATATGTAGCACCGGTGAAAGAGAAGCATTTTCTCTCATAAAATCCGAAATTGCCATATCATATGATGCGGTATGTGTATAGGCCTTAGCACTAAGCTTTAGTCTCGTATCAAGTAGCGTATTGCCATTTTCTTTAATCTCATTAATAATATTATCATAATCCGAAGGATCACATACAACCGTTACTGATGCATAATTCTTAGCTGCACTTCTTAACATTGAAGGTCCACCAATATCAATATTTTCAATAGCATCCTCCATTGTAACACCCTCTTTAGCAATTGTTTCCTTAAAGGGATATAAATTAACACACACAAGATCAATTAATTCAATATGATTATCACTTAAAGCCTTTAGATGCTCTTTGTTATCTCTTCTTGCAAGTAAAGCACCATGAACTGCAGGATGAAGAGTTTTTACTCTACCATCGCAAATTTCCGGAAATCCTGTCACATCAGAAATATTAGTTATAGGAAGTCCAGCCTCACGAAGACATTTCATTGTTCCACTTGTTGAAATTACCTCAAACCCAAGGGAAATTAAATTACGCGCAAATTCTACTACGCCTGTTTTATTTGATACACTGATTAAAGCTTTCATTTTTTAGTTCTCCTTAATAATTCTATTAATTGCAAAAGGATATAGCTCATGTTCAATCTCATGAATTTTAGCTTCTACCTCTTCAATACTATCCCCATAGTACTCAAAGCCCCTTTGAGCAATAATAGGTCCTCCATCTAGCTCTTTTGTTACATAATGAACCGTAACCCCAAACACCTTAACACCATAGCTAAAGGCATCTTCAATTCCATGGGCTCCCTTAAATGATGGGAGTAAAGCCGGATGAATATTAATAATCCTATCCTTATATGCATCAAGCAAGGTATTACCTACAATACGCATATACCCAGCAAGACAAATTAAATCAATTTTAAGATCACGCAAAATTTTAACAATTTCTTTTTCATAATCACTTCTTTTTTTATAACTATGAGGGTCAAAAACAAAGGTTCTTATTTTTAAATTTTTAGCTCTTGTTAAAACATAAGCATCCTTTTTATCACAAATTAAAATTTCCACCTGACAAGAAATCTCGCCTTTAAGGCAAGATTTAACAATCGCTTCAAAATTAGTTCCTGAACCTGATGCAAATACAGCCAGCCTCATTATTTAATTTCGACTCCTTCTTTAGCAGAAACAACGCCAATCTTATAAGCCTTACGTCCATGAGATTCTAAAATAGAAATTGCCTTTGAAGCATCTTTCTCATCTAAAGCTAAAACAAGACCGATACCCATATTATAAATATTAAACATCTCACGATGAGCTACCTTACCATAATGTTCTAAGAATTTAAATACTGGTAAAATTGGCCATGAACCCTCATTAATTAAAATTCCTTGTCCTTCATGTAAAATACGTGGAATATTTTCATCAAAGCCACCACCAGTTATATGAGCAACTCCATGAACATCAACATTTCTAATTACGTCTAAGACCTCTTTACAATAAATATTAGTTGGTGTAAGTAAAACCTCACCTAAGGTTTTAGTTTCATCAAGTTCTTCATATTTTTTAAATAAATCTAAATTATTATCAGAAATTATCTTTCTTACAAGAGAAAAGCCATTTGAATGAACTCCACTTGACTCAATACCAACCAAGACATCACCAACGCTAACCTTAGAACCATCAATTAGCTTTGACTTTTCAACAACACCCGTAGTAAAGCCGGCAATATCATATTCGCCATCCTGATACATTCCTGGCATCTCAGCTGTTTCACCACCAATTAGTGCACAGCCCGCTTGAATGCATCCATCTGCAACACCCTTAACAATTTGCTCAAGACGCTGTGGTATAGCATGTCCTACTGCAACATAATCAAGGAAATATAATGGCTCAGCTCCTTGAGCTAAAACATCATTAACACACATCGCAACAGCATCAATACCAATAGTATCATGCTTATCCATTAAAAAGGCAAGCTTAAGCTTAGTACCAACACCATCTGTACCTGAAACAAGCATTGGCTCCTTATAATTTAATAGTGATAAATCAAACATTCCACCAAATGAACCAATGTTAGAAACACAGCCAAGACGATTAGTACTCTTAACATGCTTCTTATATCTTCTTACAGCCTCATAACCAGCCTCTAAATCTACACCTGAACTTCCATACGCTTTTGAACCCATATATTTATCCTCCTAAAACTTATGATCCTTATTAGCTTCCCAAACACTTGAGTAAAGTGCTGTTGGGTATTTACCTGTAAAACAAGCTGTGCATAATTCATTTCTTTTAGCTACTTCAAATAAAGCATGCTCAGAAATAAATGCCAGTGAATCCGCTCCTATTATTTCTCTTACTTCCTCAACACTATGATGAGCAGAAATTAACTCATCATAGGTTGAAATATCAACACCATAGAAGCATGGATGCGTTATTTGGGGAGATGCAATTCTAACATGAATCTCTAAAGCTCCCGCATCACGAAGCTGTTTTATAATTTTTTTACTTGTCGTACCACGTACAATCGAATCATCAATTAAAACAATTCTTTTACCTTTTACAATTGATGGTACCGGACTAAGCTTCATTCTAACGGCCTTTTCACGCATTTCTTGACTAGGCTGAATAAAGGTTCTTCCTACATATTTATTTTTAACCAAACCAATTTCATAAGGAATATGCGAAGCCTCTGCATAACCAATAGCAGCAGAAAGACTTGAATCAGGAACACCTATAACAATATCTGCATCAACAGGAGCTTCCTTATATAAAACCTTACCGGATTCTTTTCTAAAGGCATGAACATTAATCCCTTCAATATCACTATCAGGTCTTGAAAAATAAATATATTCCATAGCACACATATTACGATGCTTATATTTAGAATAATCATACGAATGAAGACCAGAATCATCAATCACAACAACCTCACCGGGATTTACATCTCTTAAGAAGGTGGCTCCACAAATATCAAGAGCACAAGTTTCTGATGCCACAACATAGCCACCATTTAATACGCCAATTGAAAGAGGCCTCAAGCCATATTTATCTCTTACACAATATAGTCTATCTTTAGTTAGAATAACAAAGGCAAATGCTCCTTCAAGCATATTTAAAGCCTGTAATATCGCCTCTATTCTTTTTGATGAGGCACTATCCTTTTTTATTAAATGGGCAAGAATTTCGGAATCAGAGGTTGATTGAAACATACTTCCTCTTTCCTCCAAAAACTTTCTAAGCTCATTTGAATTCACAAGATTTCCATTATGAGCAAGGGCAAAATCACCAGTATGGTGTCGAAATAGAAATGGTTGAACATTTTCAATTCCACATCCACCCGTTGTAGCATATCTTACATGACCGATTGCCATACTTCCCTTAAGCGTACATAAATTAGTATTATTAAATATTTCTGATACTAATCCTTCCCCCTTAATACGCTTAAGCTCATGTGTGTCATCACTGACAGCTACAATACCGCAGCCCTCTTGCCCTCTATGCTGCAAAGAGTGAAGTCCGTAGTAACAAAGCTCACTTGCATTATGTATTCCATATACACCAAAAACCCCACATTCCTCATGAAGCCCCCTAAACGCTTCCATGTTATCCATTATATTGCCTCCTTATTAAGCAATTTTCTCTAAACGCTTTAATATCTCTTCATAGGCTTCTACAACCTTACCAAGATCTCTTCTAAACCTATCCTTATCAAGCTTAGCTAGAGATTTCTTATCCCATAATCTTGCACTGTCAGGTGATATTTCATCTGAAAGAACAATATTACCATCACAATCAAAGCCAAATTCAATTTTATAATCAACTAATATAACATCAACCGAATCAAACATCTTTTTTAATTCATTATTAATCCTATCCGTTAATTCATAAATCTTCTTTAAATCATCATAGCTACATATGCCTAAGGAAACCGCATGATCATCATTAATTAGAGGATCACCTAAAGCATCATTTTTATAATCAATTTCTCTTATAACATTAGAAGGAATTGTTCCTTCTTCAATATTTAAACGCTTGGCCATTGACCCAGCAATAACATTTCTTACAACAACCTCAAGCGGGATAATATTTACTTTTTTACATAGTTCTTCCCTATCATTTAGTTTTTTAATGAAATGGGTTGGTATTCCTGCTTTATTTAATCTTTCATAAATAAGAGAGGAAATAGCATTATTTAAAACACCTTTATTTGCAATTATTGCCTTTTTAATACCATTAAAAGCGGTAGTATCATCCTTATAATGAATAATAATTTTATTAGGATCATCAGTTTTATAAACTTGTTTAGATTTTCCTTCATATAGAAGTTCTCTTTTTTCCATTGTAGTTATATCTCCATTTTTATTTTTGTACTTTTAGATTACCTATAGCTACTCTTCCTTTATCAAATCACAATTTATTTAAAAATATTCTATATTTCCTCCCACTTAGCATATAAGATTGTTCCTGTATATTTATCATCTTCCATATAAATATATTTCCCATTCTCATCATATTTCTTTTTTGGTACAACGTCATTTTCAAAATCCCATTTATTTATTCTTTCTTTTTCCTTATACCATCCCATAAATTTATACCCTTCTCTACAAGGATCTGGTGGTATAACACTTATTGTTTCACCATCTACATCATCTACAAAGAAACAATAATCACTTTGATAATCATATTCACTACTATAATACATAACATTTGCACAATAAACCTTGTCTATATCATACCAATCAGTTTCATATTTAAGGAAAAATTTATATAAATCATAGCTTAAAAAAACATTTGCATAATATGTTTTTTCCCTTGGAAAATAGTCATCATAATTAGAAGGAATATAAATGTTTCTTGAGCCTTCATAATTAATATAAACTCCAGCATTAAAATATACATTACAAAAATAAACATTAGGATTAGTTATATCAAGATTATCTAAATATCTATGATTAATAATTTGTGCACCAATTGATGTTACCCTGTAGTCATCAAATTTAGTTTGAAAAACTAAGGTATCTTTCTTTTTTCCTTCTTCACTTATGCCCATTATTGAAGCTTCATCCCCAAATTTTGCATAAACAAAATCGCCATTTATTACTAATCGTCTTTCAAAATTTTTATTTGGATTACAACTTCTTAGCAACAATACACACCCAGTTAATAGCAGCGATATATATATATACATTCCATCGTTATAAAGATTGCTATCATTTTCTTCTTTTTCATATTCTTATCTCCCGTCAGCTTATAAGTATATTATTATCACTTTAGACTATTTTTTTAAGAAATAATTAATCGCATTTGTAAATATATCCTGATTCTTATTACCATTGATATTTTTATATAAATTTTCATTATATCTTTCAGTATGTCCCATCTTACCAAGAATCAAGCCTGATTTGGAAATAATACCCTCAATTGCATAAGATGAACCATTAGGATTCATTGGTGATGTCATTGTAGGGGCACCATCATAATCAACATATTGGAAGGCAACCTGACCATTTTCAAATAACTTTAAAGCCTGCTCATCACCAACAACAAATTTACCCTCACCATGTGATACAGGAATCGTAAATTCATCCCCTAGCTTGAATGAAGAAAGCCAAGGAGAACGATTAGAAGAAACACGCGTTTTTACCATTTGTGAAACGTGACGGTTAATATCATTTCTAAATAAGGTAGGTGAATTTTGGGTTAAAGCACCAAGCTTTGCGTCTGGTAAAAGTCCTGATTTAACAAGAGCTTGGAAGCCATTACAAATACCTAAAATTAAACCCTTACGTTTTAATAAATTTGCAATAGATGCTTTTATAGCAGGTGATGTTAAAACATTAGCGATAAATTTAGCGGAACCATCAGGCTCATCACCAGCACTAAAGCCTCCTGATAAAACAAAGATATCAGCCTTATCAATTAAAGAAGCCATTTCTTCAATTGAACTTGTTACATCTTCTTCTGTTAAATTCTTAAATACTGAACTTATGGTTTTAGCCCCTCTTAACCTAAAGGCTTTTAATGTATCGAAATCACAATTTGTACCAGGAAAAGCCGGAGCATACACAACAGGCATATGGGCTTCACCTTCATAAATAAAGGTTCTTTTTCTTCGTTTAAGAGGAAGCGGAAGGGTTCCCTTCACACCTGATATAGCAGGATAAATCTCCCCAAATTTAGTAAAATTAGCCTTAACCATTTCCTCATAAGTAAACTCTTCATCATTTATTTTATAAATGCTTGAGGTACGACCTAAGCATTCAGCATAAGCTAAAGGATTTTTAGCCTCTACTAAAATAGCGCCATAATTTAAATCAAATAAGCTTTCCTCATCAACTAAAACCTCAAAGCCAACCTTATTACCAAAGCTCATTTTAGCTAATGCCTCACCTAAACCACCAAAGCCTAAAGCATAAGCTGATACAACATTCTTATTTTTAATATCCTTATGTAGCTTATTATAAAGTTCAATTAGATTTTCATAATTAGGCTCATAATTACTATCATAGCCAGGATTAATTAAATATAGATAATGACCTTCCTTTTTAAAATCAGTTGAAATAACATCCTTAGCATCTAGGGTTGTAATACCAAAGGCTACAAGTGTAGGAGGTACATTTTTATCAAGATATGTACCTGACATAGAATCTTTTCCACCAATAGATGGCATACATAAAGCATTTTGGGCTTTAATAGCACCAAGTAGGGCCGCAAAAGGAAGACCAAAAGATTTAGCATCAGTCATTTTCTTAAAATATTCTTGATAAGAAAAACGAACATTTTTTATTGAAGCACCTGCAGCTACAAGCTTACTTACTGCCTCTACTACCGCATATTGAGCTCCATGATAGGGACTAAAGCTTGCAATATTAGGATTATAACCGAATGCCATCATTGATGAAGTATTTGTCACACCTCTAGTTGGAAGCTTTTGACATGAAACCTGTGTTTCTGATAATTGATACTTTCCTCCATAAGGCATTAAAATGGTTGACGCACCAATCGTAGAATCAAACATTTCAACTAGACCCTTTTGACTTAAAACATTATAAGATGATAAATTATTAAGGAAGCTATCATGTAAATTTGAATTATAAGTTTGTTTAAAAGGATTCTTCTCTTCTACCTTTTCTACAATAACCTCTGCATGATGAGTAGCACCTGCACTATCAATAAATGTTCTATCTAGTGATGCCTCAAGATGGCCATTATAATACATATTCATCATACCTGTATCAGTTACATCCGCAACGTAGGTAGCTTCTAGATTTTCTTCATGACAATACTCCATAAATTTAGAAATATTCTCCTTAGAAATACAAACAGCCATACGCTCCTGTGATTCTGATATAGCAAGCTCAGTTGGATTTAGACCTTTATATTTAACAGGAACCCGATCAAGATAAATATCTAATGAAGGAGCAAGCTCACCAATAGCAACAGATACTCCACCAGCACCAAAGTCGTTAGATTTTTTTACAATCTTAGTTACTTCAGGACGAGCAAATAATCTTTCAATCTTACGTTCCTCAGGAGCATTACCCTTTTGAACCTCACTTGAGCAGGTTTCAATTGATTTTTGATTATGCTCCTTAGATGAGCCTGTAGCGCCTCCAATACCATCACGTCCTGTACGTCCACCAAACATAATAATAACATCACCAACGCTTGGCTCCTGTCTTATAATATTTTCATATTTAACGGCACCAACAACGGCACCAACTTCCATACGCTTAGCAGTGTAACCTTCATGGTAAATTTCTTTAACATGAGTTGTTGCAAGACCAATTTGATTACCATAGCTTGAATAACCAGCCGCTGCTTGTTGGGAAATAACACGTTGAGGAAGCTTACCCTTTATTGTATCCTTAACCTCTTTATAAATATCACCAGCACCTGTTACACGCATTGCTTGATATACATAGCTTCTTCCTGAAAGCGGGTCACGAATAGCACCACCTAAGCAGGTTGAAGCTCCACCAAATGGTTCAATTTCGGTTGGATGATTATGGGTTTCATTTTTAAATTGTAATAACCATTTTTCCTTTTTTCCATCTTCTAAAACGTCAACAAAAATAGAACAAGCATTATTCTCAGTTGACTCTTCTAAATCCTTAAGATAGCCCTTCTTTTTAAGAAAACGAGCACCAATACATGCCATATCCATTAAAGTAGTAGGCTTTAAGTCACGCTTTAAGGTATGTTTCATTTCAAGGTATAATTCATAAGCCTTTTTCAAAGATGGGCTTATAAAAGAATCTTCAAATTCAATTTTATCTAAAACAGTATTAAAGGTAGTATGACGACAATGATCTGACCAGTAAGTATCAATAATTCTAATTTCTGTTTCATTAGGATTACGTCCCTTGCTTTTGAAATAATCAATAACACATTTTAAGTCAGCTACACTCATCGCAAGTCCCATTGTTGAAATAAGTGATTTTGCATCCTCTTCATTGTAATTTAAAAAGTTTGAAATTTCCTTAACAGGAAGAGGCTTTGTCTCATCATTATAAGCTAAAATGCTTAAATCCTTTTCTCTTGATTCAACGGGATTAATTAAATAATGCTTTATTTTTTGAATATCATCTAAAGAGGCTCCTTCAATAATAATAATTTTTGAAGAAGAAATCTTAATATGCGCCTTAGGATTAATTAAATGACAGCAGCTCACAGCCGCGTCAGCTCTTTGATCAAATTGACCTGGTAAATATTCAATCGCAATATAATCACAGCCCTCTAAATCAAGCTCTAAGGAAACATGATCTGTTACAATCTCACCAAAAACCTTATATAATGCTTTCTTTAATAATGATTCACTAAAGCCAAACAAATCATAGGTATTAATAATCCTTAATCCCGTCAAATTAAGCTCAAGATTAGTATTCAAATTCTTAAGCATACTTTTTGATTCAACCTCAAAGCCAGGCTTTTTTTCAACATACACACGATAATTCATTTTATTCCATTCCTTTCTCAATTGCCATAAATGTATCTAAATCCATATCTAAAAAAGTAATGTGTCCCATTTTTCTTTTCGCACGAGCTTCTTCTTTAAAATACATATGAAGATAGCTTTTAGGATATTTTAAATAATAATCAACGTTAATTAAATCACGTCCTAAAATATTTTTCATAATAGACTTATGCATGATTTTAGGCTCTTCATAAGGTAAATCCAAAAGATATCTAGCAAATAAATCATATTGACTATGATCTAGAGCTTCAATCGAATAATGCCCGCTATTATGAGGACGAGGAGCCATTTCATTGAAATAAAACTCATTACCCGATACAAAATATTCAATACATAAAATTCCTTTATAGCCAGCTTCCTTCATAAATTTTTTAGAAGCCTCAACCATCTTAGGTCCAATATTATTAATATCATTAAAGGGGACCTCACATATATCAAGAATTCCTTCCTTATGAATGTTGTGTCCAACAGGAAGAGAAACGATATTATTTCCTTCTCCAATCATAATAACTGACGCTTCATAATCAAATTTTATAAACTCCTCAACAATACCCTTCGTATTAAAATAAGGCCTTACAAGCTCTAAATCCGCCTCGCTCTTTAAAATAACCTGACCATGACCATCATAGCCTTCCGTTCTTGTTTTATAAATACAAGGAAATCCTAAATTTTTAACAGCCTCTTTTAAATCAGCTTCATTATCACATTTATAATATTTAGCCGTCTTTAGTCCATACTTATTAGCTGTATTTTTTTCTATTAAACGATCTTGACTATCAATTAAGCTTTTAATTCCCTGCTTAATATTAAATTCATCATTGAGCATTTTAAGATGGCTACCCTTAATATTTTCAAATTCATAGGTTACAACATCTGACTCCTCACATAGCTTTCTAAGGGAAGTCTCATCATCATATGATGCACAAATAAAGGAATCACAAACATGTGTAATAGAGCATTTAGGATTAGGATCAAGGCCAATAACCTTACCACCAAGCTTTTTTATAGCCATAGCAAGCATCATTCCAAGCTGTCCCCCACCAATTATTCCAACTATCTTAGAGTTCAATTTCAAGCACATCCTTTGTTTGTTTATCTCTAAACGCTAAATACTTTTTCTTTATATTCTCATCATGTAAGGCTAAAATCGAGGTGCAATATAAGGCCGCATTTTTAGCACCATTGATAGCCATTGTACCAACCGGTACACCACCAGGCATTTGAACAATTGACATTAAAGAATCAAGGCCATTTAAAGCTTTAGATTTAACAGGAACCCCAATAACCGGAAGATGTGTAACTGCAGCTACCATTCCTGGAAGATGTGCCGCACCTCCAGCACCAGCTATAATTACCTCTATTCCTCTTTCTGGTGCTTCCTTTGCATATTGATATAATAATTCGGGCGTTCTATGAGCTGATACAACCTTTACCTCATATTCAATACCAAATTCATCTAGAACTTTAACTGCATCCTGCATTACTTCATAATCGCTTTTTGAGCCCATGATTATTCCAACCATTTTCTTTTTCCTCCTAAAAATGAAAAAAAGCAGCGACAAAAAAGTCACCGCTTTTACGTGGTTTTCCCATATAATAAAGGTTAAAAATATTAGGTTTTAATAAATATTGCTTACACATAATACACCTCTTGCTTTATGAGTAAACAAAAAAGAATTAAAAATTCTATTTAATCTCGTAGTCCCAAAATTTACGGTTATGGGGTAGAAACTTGCTTACCACATTAAAGCTATTATACAAGAAATTTTATATAAAAATAATTAATAATAAATACATTAATATATTAGCATAAAGCTTAAAAGAATACTAGAGTTTCTTAAAAAGAAAGCGGTTTCCTGCCTTAAAACTCTATTTTTAGCTATTTTTTTTGTTATTTTTCACTTTTCTTTAATTTACCTTTTATCATTTGGAAACGATCAAACATGAATAAAATATAACCAAGAGCTATGAAAATAACAACAAGTATAATAACCCATAATGCTACACCGCCAAAACCAAGACGTTCTACATTTAAAAAGAAATAAGGATACAAAGTCCCACTATAAGAATTTCCTAAAATTAATGCTCTTATTAAAATAAACGCTACATAAATTAAAGGAAGAATCGTTGATAAGAACGGATAATACCATTTAGTCTTGTTATGATTATTAAACAATATCCAATCCACCATAAACATTAAAGGAAGAATTACATGCATAATTAGATTTGATATACTAAAAAAATAGTCGCTTATTGTTTTTTCTTTTGCAAGTAAAATATTATATACAAAGAAGGTTACAAGAATCATAATTACTGATACAAAGCGAATAATCGATATTGAATTCGATATTTTGTTTTCATCTTGTTTTCTAATATTTCCTATTAATAAATATAGCGTAATACCAATACAAAAATAATTACTTAAATTAGTATACATTAAATAAAAATTTTGATTAAAGCTTCTATTAAAGTAACCAAAGCTGCCAATAATTCCTATAAAACCTAAAGTAATGTAAATTGTTCTATAGACAATTTGTGCAGTTCTATTATTTTGCATCTAAATCATCTCCATTGCTAAAAAAAGCCACCGCAATAGCACCAGGTCCTATATGCGTTCCTATTACACTACCAATTAATATCTTAGGTAAATCCTTATCACATAAATCCTTTGAATCAGATATATATTTTTCAAGCAACGAATCATCAAGACCAGAATAAGCTACTGCATAAGGCTTTTTATAATCAATGCCATGATATTGTTCAATCTTTTCTCTTAATTTATTATTTCCATTTTTAGAACCACGAGCCTTTCCAATTGATACTATCTTACCATCTTCAATTGCAAGAACAGGCTTAATGTTTAACAACCCTCCAACTATAGCTGTTGTAGCAGAAATCCTACCACCTTTTTTTAAATACTCTAAAGTATCTAATAAAGCTACAAGCCTAATATTTTCCTTTTCTGATTCTAAAATATTAAGTATTTTTTCTATGTCATTATATTCTTTTATAAGCTCTAATGCCCTTAAAACTAATAATCTTTGACCAATTGTCACATTTTTACTATCAACAACATAGATATTTGGATAATCACTTGCAGCCAAAAGAGCACTATTATATGTACCAGATAAATTACCAGATAAGCAAATCACAATTGCTTTATCATTTTTATCAACCATATCAAAAGCATTAGTATAGTCAAATGGTGTTAATTGACTTGTTTTAGGAAGTTCATCTGACTCAACTAGACGGTTAAAAAACTCCTCATTTGTAATTGTCACATCATCTATATATTCAATATTATTAAACCTAACCTTTAAAGGAATTACCGTAATTCCTAATTTTTTAGCCTCAGATTGAGAAATATCTGAAGCTGAATCAGTTATAATTCTAATCATTTTCTACTCCTTTTATTACACTTGTTGTTTTATTTAATAATTCTATTAATTTTTTAAAATCATTTTCTCCTAATTCTTTTTTTACAAGAGACATAAGCTTTAACATTTTTTCATGTTCCTTAAAGTACAAAGCAATATTACTGCCTTTTTTAATCATAAGCTTTCTTTTGTCATCTAAAGGAATATAAGTTTCAATTAAGCTCTTATTTTTCAAATCATTAATAATACGATTCAACTGAGATTTTAGTATATTTAATCTATTTTGAAGTTCTTTGAATGACATTTCTTCTTCAACTATAAGATTCATAACCATTATTTCATTAAATGATAAATCACTTAATAATCTATTTTCCTTAATGTTGGCTGACATGTTAATATATGATCTTAGCATTTCCTCTTCAAGCATCATGCCTTCTCCTTTTTGTTCACTTTGTGAACGATTACATTATAACATAAAAATTTTCCATGTCAAGAAAAATATAATTAGCTATAAAACAAAAAAATCACTATTTCTAGTGACTTAATTTTTAAAAACTGGCAGGACTAGCTGGATTCGAACCAGCGCGTGAGGGAGTCAAAGTCCCTTGCCTTACCGCTTGGCTATAGTCCTATTTACTTAATGCCTTTTCATTATACACTAGGTAAAACAAAAAAGCAAGTAATTTTTTTCTTATTTCACAATTATGTTAATTGAAAAAGTAAATTCCGCTATGAATAGTAGAAACAAAATCATTGAAAAAGTAAATTCCGTTCGTATATAATAATATTGTAACCTTAGGATT
>MNRZ01000049.1 GCA_001916215.1 Clostridium sp. CAG:307_30_263 | reverse complement strand
TCCTTACTTATATTATACAACAAAACGAGAAAAAAGTATAGAATAATACTATACTTTTTTGATGATTTTATATGTAATTTATAATCAGCTGCTAACCCTAAACCAATTTTTGAAAAAAAATAAAAGGTTTAATTAAAGTTTTCATAAGAAAATCTGAATCAAACATGAACTTTTATATTATAAAATAATATAACCTTTTGGGTTGCATTTTAAGCAATAACACCTTTAATTACAAGTTTTTTTAGTTACTGTATTTTCTTTCCATTCAATTAAAGAATTCATTATTTTTCTTTTAAGCATATTATCACCTAATTACGTTTTACACTTTATTAGCACTTTTTTCAAATGATTATTACACTTTTTCAAGGAAGTTTTTTTGACTTTGCTACGCTTTTTCAAGGGACTTTTAACAATAAATCACTATAAAAATTAGATATATTTTATAAAATCAATGACATACAGTATGAATTTTTAATATTTTTTCGGTTCCAACATCTTTAAGATCATACACTAAATCATCATATATTTTAATAATTAATTTTGTTATAAAATCTTGAATTACATTTATCGAGTTCTTCCTTTGGTGGGGATAATTTTGTGAATGTATCAAGGTTTTTAAATTCTGCATTTTTTCAGCATAACTAAATGATAGAATGTTGAATCATAAAGCTTTTGATTTTTATATTACTATATTTGAATTAAAAGCTTAAAACGCAGATAAATACAATATGGTACCTACAACAAATAATAAAATAAGCTTATTATAATTTAAAAGGATAGAATCCAAATAAAACATCAATGCTTTTTAGCTTTTCTTTACATCCAATAAATTTTAGTTTTATTAATTGTAAATCAAACAATTATACCAATTTATTTTTATAAAAAATACTTTGCAATAATGTTATGTTTATGTTATTCTTTTATATGTCATTTTTTATCAAAATATGATACAATATTTGTTAAAATAAAATATAAATACCGATGGAGGTTAATTATGAAAAGAAAAATATTGGTTGGATTAATGTCTTTAACTTTAGGACTTTCTCTTGCAAGCTGTAATGTGGTAGTAACACCTAATGGAAGTAATTCTAATCAAACGGGTGAAAATACAACTAGTGGAGGAAATGAGACTTCATCAACTAGTATGACACAAGTAAATTTTACAGGTGAAAACTTAAAGATTGGTCAGTCCTTCAAGCTTTTAGGAACCGTTACAAGACAACATCCAGAAGAAAGAAACGAGGGATCACCAGCTTATCCTACTTATGGAACAAGCATTCCAAATATAACAGATGAGAAAAAAGATGCCTTACTTGCTGAATCTAGTTATTTAAGAAGTAGTTCAACTACTTATGATAGTATGGATAAGGATGGAAATCTTTATTTAAATGGTGAAAAGCTTAATCGTAAGCTATATAAGCATACAACTGCTTCATATAACTACTATGGTAGTCCTGATCCAAATGAACTTGCACTTATAAAGGAAATCACGACTGAAGCTCGGCCTGGAGGAAATCATTTAACCGGACTTTATGCTCCTGCTGGTGAGGTTATTACCGTTGAAATGACAGAGGAAGATTTAAAAAATACAGGTGGAGTTAAAATTGAAATTGGCCAGTATTCCCAAAACAACCAATTAAATAATATTTGGAAAGATCGAAACGATTTTTCAAGAATGCCAGAAATGGGAAATGAAATGCTTGCTAATGAAACAACAAGCTATGTAGGAAGCTTTTTAGGAGGTCCTATTTATATCACTCCTAACAAACAATGTACCTTTACGGTTAAAATAAGTGGTGCTCTTGAATATTGTCATTTTATTTATGGGCTTACAACTGAAGAGGAATTTAACCGCCTTAAAGAAAAATCAGCTCCGTATTTTGATTTAGAGTTTTGGGATAAATGTGTAAGACACTCCGGTCCTAAAGCATATGCTAACCTAGATTATGATAATTTAAATAAAATATCAGCATTCTGGTTAAGTGTATCTAATATTAGTAGACAGATTCCTATGGGCTCTAGTGCTAATTTAGGTATTGACTTTTTATATGACCCTTTTGTCGCAGCTGGTGCTGCCGTAGCCTTTGTTGGTCGAAACTGGTGCAATTTACCACCTGATTGGATGAATGGTGCACTTGATTATGAAGGATTTATGACAAATGGAAATTGGGGTCCTATTCATGAATATAATCACCATTTTCAACGCTATGGTTTCGTTCCTGGCGATGAAGTTACTAACAATGCTTTAAGCCTTCTTTCTTATATTAATTATACGCAAATTAGTGCAAATCGTCCTAATCTAGATGGTTGGAATAAATATTTAAATCCCGCAACTAGTTTTAAAGAAACCCTAGAACAAAACACAAAAGGCGAGTCAACCTCTTCTTTAAATACCTATGCTGATATTATTCATACCTTTGGTGTTGATACGTTTATTAAGGCTGCAAAAAATGGTAAGGGTCAGGGTGGTGCTGATACCTGGTATAAAGCCTTGTCAGACGCAACTGGCTATAATATGAATTATTATTTCAGTCTTTTAAATCAAACCGTATCTGATGAAGTATCACAAAGCTATAATACTTTAAAGCCTTTTATTCCAGTAACACTTAATGAACAAACAGGAAAAGTTATTAATGGAAATGAAATTGTAACTGTACTTCCTTACCCAATTGATTTAGATAAGGATTATACAATTGATTTAGATACTAGCTTAACAATGCCTCAAGGCTTTACCTATACTATTAAAAACATTACTAAACCAAGTAATGGTACATTAAGAAGAAATGGTAACATTTTAACCTATACTCCTCTTGGAATGAAGACATCTGGCAAAATTAAATTAACAATCGAATTTAAAAATGAAAGCCTTAATTTAAAGTCAGAAGAAACCATTATTTTTGAACTTAAACCTCAATATCAAGGAATTAATAAGATTACCTATACTTATTCTGGTAATATTTATAATTCGATTGATGAAGCTGAAAAGGCAAATTTCAAGGACTATACAAATATTAGTACAGAAATAGTTAATAAGCACTTCATCAATGGTATTAGCTATAATCAAATTTGCATATATCACGGAAAAATTTATATGCCAAAAACAGGCGATTATACTATTTCTGTAAGAACCTCTAATCGTAGTAATACACGCCTACGCTTAGGGCTTAATACAAAGGAATATTCTAAAACAATAAGTTCGCCTAGAAATGCACCAATTAATTTAAATGATACAAATGTAACATTCACTGTTACCAAGGGCGATTACATCTACTTCGAGGTAATAATTCAATCATATCATCCAGATGGCTTTGCGGAATTGTTTGGCGGATATGATAATAATTTAAAATCAATTAGTACAGGCTATTTATTAAACGATGATGCTACTAAAGCACCAATTAGAGAAAATAGTGATAATTATCCCCGTAGCTATAATGGCCTATCAAAAGTAATTCCTAACACTAATGCAAGGGTTATATCTTATACTGAGTCATTTGCAAGTTGGGATGAAACAACAAAGATTGAAAATATCGTTGATGGTGATATTTCAACAAGCTATCATAGTATCAGAAACAAATATATTACAACCGAACCATTTGAATTTACAGTTGATTTAGGTAATGCCTATACTGTAAATACACTTATGATTACAGGCTATAACGGAAATAGTCGTCAAAATCCTACAGCATTTAAATTATATGGCGGTACAAACACTGATAATATGACTCTTCTTGGTGAATATAGCGATATTACCTATTCAGGAAGAAATGCAGCTGTATCATTTAAGGAAACATATTTAAGATATTACAAAATTGTAATAACAGACACATATGAGCATCGTTATGTTGCAATGTCTGAGCTTCAAATGGCAATTAAAGTTAATGATAATCTTGTTAATCCTGTTAATGCTAATTATTATGTTAAGAATAATCAAAGCTTTACTAAAGAATTTACTCAAGCCTTCTATGGCTACGTAATTAAAGGTAATGGTATTATTATTCTTGATACAACTAATGACTATTTTGGAATTAAGATATTAGAATCTAATGCCAAAATAAAGCTTACAATTAACGGAAATGAACAAATAGTTAAATTTGATGAGTTATATTATATAAAATTAAATTCTAAAAATAATCATATCGAAATTGAAATTCTTGATAATGATGTATCAATTGAATCATTTATATATTAAAATATGGAGGCAAAATGAAGAGTACCCTTAAAGTTGGACTAGAGTAAAATCTAGAAAGACTTAGGGGTATTTTTTTATGAAATTAAAAGATGAAGATATTAAAGAAATAGCA